>JBBAEY010000091.1:0-7888 GCA_041655755.1 Tissierellaceae bacterium | reverse complement strand
GAAATTTTAATAATAACAAATGAGGAAAAGGTCTTGAGATATAGGCTAGATGACAAGGTGGCAAGTATAAACAGCAAGGAATTTTTAATAGAAAATACTATAAAGAAATATGACCATAGGATTTATATTCCTGTAGACATTCTCTTGAAAAATTACGAGATTGACATCGATTTTTTTGAAGATACTGGGGCTGTGGTTATCGATTTTAAAGACATTCACTACCTGAAAGGCGAAATAATTGGGGAGGGTGCCGTTCTTAGAAGTGATTTGAGCCTTGAATCTCCAATTATATACAATCAATTGGATATGGGATTTGTGCTAAATATTTACTCTGAATACGAGTACTGGTACAAGGTAAGGACATTGGATGGCGTGCCAGGATTTATAGAAAAGAAATTCATTAAGATAAATTATAGCAATGATATGTTCAAGGTAAAGATTCCAGTGACTATCACTAGTGGAGAGTCAGAAAAAAAAATTAACATGACTTGGGATTACACCTATGGAAAAGTAAAGGGTTCAAATAATATTGCCTTGCTAGCAGGGGTAAATGTGGTGTCACCAACATGGTTCTCAGTTGTAGATACAGATGGAAGGATATTGAATAAGGGCAATAAAGAATATGCCCGGAAGTATCATGAAATGGGATATGAGGTTTGGCCATTGATTGATAATGATTTTAATCCTGATTTAACTCATGATTTGTTAATGAAAAGTACTACTAGGGAAAAGTTGATTACTGATATCCTAGAACTAGTTTTGGATTATGATTTTCAAGGTATTAATATAGATTTTGAGAATGTCCACTTAAAGACCAAAGACTATTTGACTCAATTTGTTAGGGAGTTGTATCCTATATTTAAGCAACATGGACTAAGGGTATCGATGGATGTAACAGGTATTTCAACATCGGAAAACTGGTCCCTGAGTTACGATAGAAAGAGACTATCTGAGGCTGTAGATTATATGATGTTGATGGCCTATGACCAACATTGGGCTAGTAGCCCAGTTGCTGGATCAGTTGCTGAATATCCATGGGTAGAAAATAGTATCCTAGGGGTATTAGAATATATACCAAGCCACAAATTGGTTCTTGCAGTTCCCTTTTATACTAGATTATGGCTTGAGAAGGATGGCAATGTATCTTCCCAAGCCTTGACAATGGAAACTGCTAACAAGTTTATAGGGGAAAACAAGATAGATTTAATATGGAGTGATGAATCTTTTCAGTATTATGGAGAAATTGAGAAAAACAATACAGTCTATAAGATTTGGTTAGAGAGTATAGAGTCATTAGAATCCAAGGTTTCACTAATACACAAATATGATTTAGCTGGCCTCGCTTCTTGGAGAAAAGGATTTGAAACTAGTGACATATGGGGAGCTATAGCGGAAGTTTTGGAATAAAATAGGGGTGAGTAAATGTTTCATTTTCAGGATTCAATTATTAAGGTATTGCAGGGAGATATCACCAAGATAAAGGTAGAAGCTATTGTAAATGCTGCCAACAATACACTGTTGGGTGGGGGAGGCGTTGACGGAGCCATACACAGGGCTGGAGGAAAAGTCATCTTAGAACAATGTAAAAAAATTGGGGGCTGCCCAACAGGGGAGGCTAGGATTACTGTTGGTGGAAATCTCCCATCTAATTACGTTATCCATACTGTAGGTCCAGTATATGGAGGAGGACATTCAGATGAGGAAAGACTATTGTATAATGCCTACTATAATTCCTTAAAACTGGCCAAGGATTATGATATAAAAAGTTTGGCCTTTCCATCAATTTCTACTGGTGCCTATGGCTATCCTATTGATGAGGCTTCGAGGATTGCAATTAGGTCTGTTTTGGATTTCATTAAAAATGAAAAGTTTCCCCGTGAAATCATATTTGTGCTTTTCAATGATAAAGACTTTAGGGTCTATGAAAGATTGCTTTCAGATGTCCTAAAAGATTAAATTAGACAAATGCGTGCTTTTATGGTATAACTGTTATATGTTTAATATTATGTTGACTTTAATCTGTTAGTGTATTAATATTTACTAAGATGAAAATTTAATTAAAGGGGTGTTTCAAATTTTTTCAGATTCTCATAAAATTGTTGCATCTGAGTTATATGACAATATTTACAGGATTTATGATATAAAGTTGGACAAAGATAAATTGCTTTGGGGTTCAGTATGTCCGGATATTATGCCGAAATTTAAA
Source organism: Tissierellaceae bacterium (assembly GCA_041655755.1). Lineage (GTDB taxonomy): Bacteria > Bacillota > Clostridia > Tissierellales > Tissierellaceae > JAAYFT01. The sequence goes on along the minus strand of JBBAEY010000091.1, from coordinate 5,682 downwards.
GTCATAAGACACTATAAGGATGAAAGCTTGAATTATATATCAAAGGAAATAGTAAAGCTTATATTTATCAGTAGATATCTAGAATTCAACAAGATTCTTGATCCATTGGCTATGAAAATTCTAAGCAAGAAAATAGGTATTATTTCTCATTATTTAACTGATTACGTTTGTCTGCCGCACGCGAAAAGGTGGACATTTATGGACAATATGGTAAAGCATATTAAGTATGAGTCTCAGCTAAATGAATTTGCCTTAAAACACGATTTTAAGAAAAATGTAATTAATGTTGATGATATTGATATTTACGACACAAGTACGATTAATCTAAGGAAAAAGGTTAAAAATTATATAAATTCTGTTGTAGAGGAGTATTCTTTAAAGACTAGTTTTAGCAATGATTTAAATTTTGCACTTTCCCTTAACCTAAAGATATCCTATTTTATATTAGATACGATTAAGTCATATTCTGATGAGATGGAAGAAATTTTTGTGTTTGAATAAATATTTATAACTGGCCTTGTGAAAGTTAATTTCACAAGGTTTTTTTTATAATAAATCGAAAATTTATTGAAAAATATGCTACAATTAGATAGGGGTGAGCTAGTGAAAAGATTAGTTAAAATCGTCCTAATAGAACTGTTGATTATACTTATTCTCCTATCCTTTCTCATTTACAAATGGGATATATTTGATATTGCCTCAAAGAAGGCCTTTTTTATTAAATCACAAGTTCAAACGAGGGAAATATCAGTTAAGGGTTCAAAATTATATGTAGAGTTGGAAAAGGCCCTACTAGAAACTAAAGACCAGCTAGAGTTAAGGGACCTTTCCCTATTAAAAAAACCTCAGGAAATATTTAATATCTTAGAAATGATCTCCAATGACAAGCCGGAGATAATGTATTATAGGGGAGCAGAGTATAGATTTGGAAAACTAAAACTTTTATATACAAAGTCAAAAGAGGAGATAGAAGAGCACCGTGAAAGAATTAGGGCCATAAGGGAGGACTTTATATCAAATTACATTAAAGAAGATATGACAGACTATGAAAAGCTTCTTGTAACCCATGATTATATTGTCAATAATAGTAGATACGATGATAGATTATTCCATGATTCCATGCTCCCACCTGAGTCTTATTCAAGCTATGGTGTTTTAGCTCTTGGAATAGGGGTATGTGAGGGTTATGCAAAAGCCATGAAATACATCTTAGATGACCTGGGGATGAGGTCTATTATAGTAGTTGGTGAATCAATGGGGGAGAATCACGCTTGGAATTTAGTTGAATTAGATGGGGATTACTATCATATTGATTCCACATGGGATGATCCTGTAACCGATAATGGAAAAGATATTCTAAGGTACAATTACTTTAACCTAGACGATGAATCCTTGTCAAAGACCCATAGGTGGGATAAGGACGACTATCCACGGGCAAATGGGAGAATATATAATTATTTTACATACAACAATCTTCTTGTATCCAGCAGCATAGAATTAGAACAAAAGCTAAGGGAGGCAATATTAAAGAAAGCTACTGGCTTGTCCCTAAAATTTGAAGGTTTTGATGGACAAACTCAATTAAATAATATGATAGAAACAATAGCCTATGATAATTATGAAATTATTAGACTAAAAGGATATAGTTATTCCATAGATGACGAGCATGAGATAATTAGTTTTGAATTTTACTATTAACTGGAGGTATTAAAGTGGACAGAAGACGTAAGATTACCTATTTTATACTGGGTTTGGGAATCGGCATAGTAATTTCTAGTACTTTTTATTCATTTTTCCCTGTGACTAAATTTGTAGAATTATCAGATGATATAATTATCGAAAGAGCAAGGGATTTGGGAATGGTCAAGGTCAAGGAACATATATTAGATGGGGAGGATCCTTTAGGGCTTGATAAGACAAAGGCTGAAGCAGGGGATGTGGAGGAAAGTCAAGCCTTTGAGGAAGGTGGGGACCTTCTAGAGGATAGTAGACTAGAAAACGACTTAGACGGAGATAATGAAGATGACAGGTCTATTGCCGGAGAATATATTGATTTTTACGTCAATAAAGGTGAAAATTCCTATAGTATTGCCAAAAACCTATACAATCTAGACTTAATTAGCAGTGAAGAGGAATTTATTGCCTTAGCAGAGGAAAAAAATGTGAATAAGGCCCTATTTGCTGGTAGTTACAAGATTAAGAGGGGTTTAGACGACATTTCTATCCTTGAGATCCTTGCCGATAGGAAACTTGATTGAGTATAATTATTAATTATTTGTAAACAATCTATTAAATTTTTTTAAACAATTTTGAAGAATTATGTAGTATAATAGTCTATACTGCTTATAGTAAAAAAAGATTTAGGTTTCCTTGCGAAGGTGCTAAGGACCCTTTTTTTACCTCTTACCTGTTTATTTAATTCAATTGTTGTCAACAATTCTAAAAAAAGGAGGTATTGGTGTGGCGTTAGCTAATAAAGGATTTTTCGGCATTTACAATGGTTTAATTCATAAATTTCTATACAATAGCGATATTAATTCCATACACATACTCCTTAACTTATGTGATTTAGAGGATAACATTACAAACATTTCCCCCAAGTACATATCAATTCACAAGATAAAAAAACATATAAATAGATTTCTGAAAAACAAGAAGGGAAATCATTTTATTTCTCTAAATCTCGGACAACTAATCCACGATGATATTAACCGTTTAGAATTATATATATATATAGAAGGCTATAGAAATGGTTATTTTAATAATCAATTTGTGAACAGGCTAGAAAAGCTTTCTATAGAAAGTATCCCCCTGGAGGATTTATATAAGAGAAAATACCTTTACCATTTTAAACAAAACCCCCCGCAGGTAAAATCCTTACAGGAAATAATCTTTAATGAATTGAGTAAAAAGGAGAAGAAGAGTAAGAAACTTTATGAAAATATAAAAGAATATAGTGACGATGTCATGAAAAGAAAGGTACTTAGTTTAAATAAGTATCTGGACAAACAGTTGACAATTGAATGTGATATAAGGCACTACACTATAAAGGAGGACTACAGTTTACTTACACTAGAGGAGTTAAATAGGATATATGACGAAGTTTTTAAAATGGTTTTTAGGTCAGGTCTGAAACTCTATAAAGAAGCATATTGGTATGGAGTAAATGACAGGGTTTTAAAAAGGTATAGATAATATAAGGGTAAGAATTATCTATATCTAGAATTATATGGGGCCAAGAATGTTTAAAATAAATAAAATTCAATATGCAAACTTCAAGGTAGGAAAGATAAAAAGTTAAATATGTATAAAAAAGAAAAAAATGGTTAGAATATTCCTCTAGATAGTATCGGAGGGATATTTTTGAAAGAAAAAAAGATTTTCCTTATATTTTTAGTATCCTTGACATTATTTATTAGCAGTTTTTTCTTAGGATATAATTTAATTGCCAGGTTTATAAACCAGGGCGAAATTGAACAGATTGACAGTGGGGGAGATGATAGGGGAGATAATTTGGATTTCGAAATCACTAAGGAAGAAGTCCAGATTTCCCCCAATACCATAATGGAAGAGAGGATACACCATACCCCTTGTGGCCATGTAGTTACAAAGACTAAGGAGATAGAGGAAAGATTTATAAATATGACCAGAGATGATTTCCTTCTATATTTAGAGAACTTTCCGGACAAGAAGCTCATATCCTTTTCACAAAGCAAAATCACCATTGGCATCACAAAAAATCATCTATGTGAAAATCATTATGTTATTGGTGAAAAGGATGGAAATATTGCAATATATAGGATTGATGAAAATGGAGAGAGGAAGTTGGAAACCTTCTTCCCTGATTACCCAATTTCACTGCTAATGGAAATAGATCAAAATAAGTTGATAGAAGGGATTGTAATCGATAGTCAGGAAGAATTATCAGATGTACTAGAGAATTTTATTAGTTGACTGAGTTAGAAATTCTAACTTAGTTTTTTATTTGAAATATGATACAATAGTAGTTATACTAGGGGGAGATGTAAAAAATGATAATCTTGGGTATTGATCCTGGAATTGCAATAGTGGGATATAGCATCGTTGAATCGAGGGGAAATACATTAAAAGCCATTGAGTACGGTTCTATAAAAACCGAATCAAAGTTAAATTTTCCAGAGAGAATTAAAATAATATATGATGAATTAAATGAAATTATAGAGGAATACAAACCGCAGGACCTGGCCATTGAGGAGCTCTTTTTCAACAAGAACGTGAAAACAGCTATTCAAGTGGGACAAGCCCGTGGAGTTGAAATATTGGCAGCCGTCAACAAGGGTTTAGAGGTATATGAATATACCCCACTTCAGATAAAGCAGGCTATTGTGGGATATGGACGGGCAGAAAAGGAGCAGGTTCAGGAGATGGTAAAAATACTATTGAATTTGAAAGAAAAACCTAGACCAGATGATGTGGCAGATGCCTTAGCAGTAGCAATATGTCATGGCTTTTCATTGAAATTTAAGGAATCATTTAAAATGAAATAAATTAAAAGGGTGAATTAATTGTTTGAGTTTATAATCGGAGATGTTGTAGCCATAAGGGAAGATTACTTCGTGTTACAGAACAATAATATTGGATATAAGGTATTTACCTCTATCAATTCGATGCTTAAGTTAGAGCTTGGCATGAAAAATGCTATGATTTTCACATACTTAAATGTCAGAGAGGATGGAATCTATCTCTACGGGTTCACTACAGAGGAAGAGATTCATATGTTTAAATTGTTGCAATTGGTATCTAAAGTTGGTCCAAAGGTAGCCTTGGGAATCTTATCAACCCTAAGTCCGGTTCAGATAAAGACGGCCATATTAAATAAGCAAATAGAAAGCCTATGTAAGGCTCCGGGAATCGGTAAGAAAACAGCCGAAAGAATTATATTGGAATTAAAAGATAGGATTGATAAGGACATTGATATTGAAATCGATTTAGATGAGCAGACTACAAGTACATATCCAGAAGCTGTGAATGGGTTAATGACCTTGGGCTATTCAAGGATAGAAATAGACAAGGCCATAAGGAATATTGATATTTCCAATCAAAATGTCGAGGAAATTATCAGGGAGGCATTAAAGAGACTATCAAAAAATTAAGAGGTGCTGATGAATGAGGGAAATAGAAGATAGGATTGTGACGACGGAGTTTAAAGAAGAAGATATAGAAAGTGAAATGACCCTAAGACCAAGATGGCTAAGGGAATACATAGGCCAAGAAAAAGCAAAGGAAAAGTTAGATATATTTATACAGGCTGCCAAGGGCAGAAATGAGCCGCTTGATCATGTACTCTTGTATGGGCCTCCTGGGCTGGGGAAAACGACCCTAGCCAATATCATTGCAAATGAGATGGGGGTTAATATTAGGATAACATCAGGACCTGCCATTGAAAGGCCTGGGGATTTGGCTAGTATATTAACCAATCTTGGAGATGATGATGTCCTATTTATTGACGAGATACACCGTATAAATAGGACCGTGGAGGAAATCTTATATCCTGCCATGGAAGATTTTGCCCTGGACATCATTATAGGTAAGGGGCCATCGGCTAGATCTATTAGATTGGATTTATCGAAATTCACGCTTATTGGTGCAACCACCAGGGCCGGACTTTTGACTTCTCCTTTGAGAGACAGGTTTGGTGTAATG
>JBBAEY010000090.1:0-8054 GCA_041655755.1 Tissierellaceae bacterium | reverse complement strand
CCCCTAGAACCAGAACTAATACAGACTACCAAGTCGACAGGTGGACAGACCCCAGAGGAAGAGGCCCTAGAGGGCATAGCTGAGGCAGTAGTAGACAATATGGAGGAAAATCCTGATAGCTACTATATTATCGGTTCGGGCACATCTACCAGACCCATAATGAATGCCCTGGGACTAGCCAATACCCTATTGGGCATAGACATAGTAAAGGGCGGGGAATTGATAGCCTCAGATGTAAACGAAAGGCAGATACTAGACATAATCCAAGACCATAAGGCCAAAATTGTAGTCACCGTAATAGGGGGACAAGGCTATATATTTGGCAGGGGAAATCAGCAGATTAGCGGCGAGGTAATTAAGAAGGTAGGCAAGGAAAATATAATAGTAATAGCCTCAAACAATAAAATTCGCTCCCTAGAAGACAGGCCCCTTTTGGTAGATACTGGAGACGACGAGGTAAACAGCATGTTCAACGGCTATATAAGGGTAATAAATACCTATTATTCAGAAGCCACATTGAAGGTTCAGGGCCTATAATGAGCCACCGGGGACGGTTCTCCCTGGCACAATGAGCCACCAGGGACGGTTCTCCCTGGCTCATTTCTTGGCAGACCATATAATTTTGCTTGACAATTTATCTTTTAGACCTTATAATTAAGTTGATATATCTTCAGGGGGAGGTGCAATTCCTCACCGGCGGTATAGCCCGCGAGCCGAATATTTGGCTGACTTGGTTAGATTCCAAGGCCGACAGTTACAGTCTGGATGAAAGAAGATGTGTAGGCTATTTAATCAGTCTATTTTTGTGCCCCGAAGATTTCCTTCGGGGTTTTTGTATCCTAACAAAATCCCGAAGAAATTAAAAATTTGGAGGGATTCATCTATGTACACATTAAGTAAAGACACATGGAATACTAAAACCATGGTCAAGATTTCTGTATTGGGAGTTATATCCTTTATACTCATGTTTTTTGAATTGCCACTACCTTGGCTGGCACCAACCTTTATGAAGGTGGATATCAGCGATGTTCCATCCTTAATTGGAGCATTTGCCCTAGGGCCCATGGCTGGGGTTCTAGTACAGCTTTTAAAAAATGTACTAAATGTGGTAATTGAGGGTACTACAACAGCAGGAGTAGGAGAGCTTTCCAATTTTATAATTGGCTCCATAATGGCCTACACTGCCGGTTATGTTTACTTCAGGAAAAAGACCTTTAACAGGGCAGTGCTGGGACTCTTGGCTGGTACGCTGGCAATGACTCTAGTGGCTACTATTTCTAACTATTACATCATGTTCCCCTTGTATGGAAAGCTAATGGGATTAGATGTACAGGTATTTATAGATATGGGGGCTGCCATTAACAAGAACATCGTAGACCTTAAGTCAATGATGATATTGTCCATAGTTCCCTTTAACATATTAAAGGGCCTTGGAATCACTGCCATAACGATTTTAATATACAAGAGAGTATCTCCCATACTTCATAAATAAGCTAGGACCCGAAAGGGTCCTAAAAATTTGTCAAATTTTTTATGTAGATTATACAAATTGTGATATAATATTTAGTTAGCATATGTATGAAAGGTTGATAGTCTTGGAAATTAGATTGAGGAGCTTGGAGGAGACGGAAGGATTTGGAATTAGACTGGGAAAAGTTTTAAGGGCTGGAGATGTGATTTGCCTAAATGGCGACCTAGGAGCAGGAAAGACCACCCTAACAAAGTCCATAGGCCTAGGACTTGAGGTCGAAGACTATATTACAAGTCCCACTTTTACCCTAATAAACGAATATAGGGGAAGATTGCCAGTCTACCACTTTGACCTATATAGGCTGGAAAATGTTGAGGATCTGTACGATTTGGGTTTTGATGAGTACTTTTATGGCAGGGGTGTATCCATAATTGAGTGGGCAGATAAGATAGGGAAACTTTTGCCTAGGGATAGGTTGATAGTAGATATTAAAAAGGGCGAAAATATAGAAGAACGTGTAATAAATATTAGGGCCTATGGAAATAGATATATAGAAATGCTTAAGGAGTTGGGGAAAAATTGAAGATATTAGCACTGGACACGTCGACAATGATGGCCTCTTGTGCCGTTATGGAGGAAGATAGGCTGCTGGGAGAGTATTCCTTGAATCAGGAAGAAAGCCATTCTGAAAAGTTGGTAGTCATGATAAAGGAAATGCTTGATAGTTTAAATCTCAAGGTAGGGGACATGGACATCTATGGGGTAGCCCTGGGGCCAGGTTCTTTCACAGGCCTCAGGATAGGGGTATCTACCATAAAGGCCTTTGCCCATTTATTCGACAAGCCCATAGTTGGGGTTTCCACCTTGGAGGCTCTGGCCTACAACCTGCCCTACAAGAAAATAGTTGTTCCCATGCTGGACGCTAGGCGGGAAAGGGTATATACGGGAATTTATAGCTGGGAAGGCAGTGAAATGAAGACCCTGATGGAAGCAGATGTCCTCCATATAGAGGATTTAATAGATAGGCTCAAGCCCTACGAAAGCCTAGTGGTAAATGGAGATGGCGCGAGGGTCCACCAGGATATTCTGATGAATGGCCTGCGGGATAAGCTGGAGTTTGCAACCATGGGAAGTAATTTCTGCAGGGCAGCCAGCATAGGGGAATTGGCCTTGAAAAAGTATAGGGCAGGGGAAATGGTGGATTACTATAGTCTAGTACCGGAATATTTAAGGGAGTCTCAGGCCCAGAGAGAGCTCAAGGAAAAGGAGTAGTTGCTATGGACATAGCCATTCGCAGAATGGAAGAAAGAGATTTAGATAGGATAATGGAAATAGAGGAAGATTCCTTTACCAGCCCCTGGCCAAAGAATTCCTTTCTCTTGGAGATAACGTCAAATCAACTGGCCAGGTATATAGTAGCCGAGCTAGATGGCCTGGTTGTAGGATATGGGGGTATATGGCTCATAATAGACGAAGGGCACATAACCAATATAGCTGTGGAAAGCAAATACAGGGGACTGGGCCTAGGCAAAAAATTGGTGGAGGGTCTAATAGATATATGTATAGATAGGAAGATAAGGGCCATGACCCTAGAAGTTAGAAGGTCCAATACAGCTGCCCAAGGCTTGTATAGGAAGTACGGTTTTAAGGATTCGGGTATCAGACCAAATTACTATGCAGATGAAGATGCCCTTATAATGTGGAAAGAATTTTAGATAGAGGTGATTTTATGCTTACCCTTGCAATAGAGACATCCTGCGATGAAACATCTGTCGCAGTTTTAAAAGATGGGCGTCAGGTCCTGTCAAATATCATATCCTCTCAAATAGAGATACATAGAAAATTTGGGGGAGTAGTACCGGAGGTGGCCTCCAGAAAACATATAGAGAATATAAATCAAATTCTACAAGAGGCCCTAGATGCTGCAAATGTAAGGTTTGCCGACATAGATTTAGTGGCTGTGACCCGGGGGCCGGGTTTGGTGGGGGCTCTTTTAATTGGCATTTCCACTGCCAAGGCCCTTGCCTATGGCCTAGATCTTCCCCTAGTGGGGGTTAACCATATTGAGGGGCATGTATGTGCAAATTATATAGAACACAAGGAGCTTGAACCTCCCTTTACCAGCCTTATAGTATCGGGGGGGCACAGCTATCTAGTTCAGGTAAATGGATATACAGAATATGAAATAATAGGTAGGACAAGGGATGACGCGGCGGGAGAAGCCTTTGACAAGGTGGCAAGATCCCTAGGACTTCCCTATCCCGGTGGACCTGTAATAGACAGTCTAGCTCAAAAGGGAAATAAGGATGCCATAGCTTTCCCTAGGGTAATGCTTGAGCCCAAATCCTATGATTTTAGTTTCAGCGGTCTCAAGACAGCAGTATTGAACTATTTAAATCAGGCCAAGCAAAAAGGCCAGGAAATAATCATAGAGGATGTGGCAGCATCTTTTCAGCAGGCAGTCTTGGATGTCCTGGTTGAAAAGTCCTTTAGGCTGGCAAGGGAGAGAAAAATGGACAAGATCGTTTTGGCGGGAGGGGTAGCTGCCAATCAAGGATTGAGGGATATGATGGAAAAAAGGGGATTGGAAGAGGGCATAAGGATATTTTATCCCTCTAGGATGCTTTGTACGGACAATGCAGCTATGATAGCTTCCGCCGCCTACTACAACTATGGTGAGGGAAATATCGACGATTTACAACTGGCTGTAGTACCAAACCTAGCTTTTAATTGACATATTTCAACAATTTTTCCACATTTTGTCCACAGAATACTATTTAAAACTACTTGAAAAAACTGTGGATAATGTGGAAAAATTATGAAAAACATGATTTTTTAGGCCTTTTGCTGTGGATAGTTCTGTGGATAGTGTGCGTAACTTGTGGATTACTTGTGGAATTATTATCCCGTTAGGGAAATCCACTGATTATATAGGGCTTCAAGCCTCTTTTCTCCTAGTTCCCTAGTTTTGCTTAATTCGACAACCTTCTGGTGGTTTTGGTAGATTTCAGGCTGACAGAGCAGTATATCGAGCTCCTCTAATTTTTCTTCTTCTTTTGCAATTTCCTTTTCTAATTCACCGATTAATTTTCTCTTGTCCCGCTCCTCCTTCAGTACTTCCCTTTCTCTTTTTTTTTCCAGGCGAATTTGGGTCCTGGTCTTGCCCTCCTCTTCCTCTTGGTAGACGGGTTCATTTTTCTTTTCTAAATAGTAGTCGTAGTTTCCCAAGTATTGGACAAGCCCCTCCTTGGTAAGTTCCAGTATCTTGTCAGTGACCTTGTTTAGGAAGTATCTATCGTGGGAGATGATAAATACTGTGCCCTGGTAGTCCAATAGGGCCTCTTCCAGAACTTCCTTTGAATCTATATCCAGGTGGTTGGTCGGTTCGTCCATCAGAAGGAAGTTGGACTTGGACAGCATCAGTTTTAGCAGGGAAAGCCTGGCCTTTTCTCCACCGCTTAAATCCGAAATTTCCTTAAATATGTCGTCGCCTATAAACATGAACTGGCTGAGGATGGACCTTATCTTAAAGTGGTCAAATCTAGGATTTTCATCCCATATTTCGTCCATTATGGTCTTGTCTAGATTTAGCCTGGACATCTCCTGATCGAAATAGCCCGGTACAACATTGTGACCTAGGTTTACACTGCCCGTATCCCTTTGGATTTGGCCAAGGACTATTTTAAAGAGGCTGGTCTTTCCTATGCCATTGGGACCTATGAGCCCTACCTTTTCACCCCTATATATATTAAAGCTTATGTCCTTGAGGAGGGTAAAATCCCCAAAGGATTTACCTATATTCTCTAGGGCAAGTACATCCCTGCCAGACTTTATCTTAGGTTCAAATCTGATTCTGCTTTTTTGTTCTTCCTGGGGCCTAGATAGGATTTTCATCTTGTCCAGGAGCTTTTGTCTGCTTTGGGCTAATCTATGGTACTTTTCGCCACCATAGGACTTAAATCTCAGGATGATTTCTTCCTGTCTCTTAATTTCCTTCTGTTGATCTTCAAAGTGTTTTTTATATAATTCCAGTTCCCTTTTCCTTCTAACCATAAAGTCGCTGTAATTGGTATTGTAGATATTGAGCTTCAAATTTTCTATATGAAATATCCTATTGGCAACATTGTCCAGAAAATACCTGTCGTGGGAGATAACCATGACTGCCCCTTTAAAGTCCTTAAGGACCTTCTCAAGCCAGCTAATGGCGTCGATATCCAGATGGTTAGTAGGCTCATCCAGCAGCATAATGTCCGCCTTCTCCAGAAGCAATTTTGCCAGTGCCAAACGGGATTTTTGCCCACCGCTTAGGATATTTACTTCTTTTTCAAAATCCTCTTCCTGAAAGCCTAGACCCTTTAAGGTGCCCCTGATTTCTGACTTATATCCATAGCCATTTAGTGCTGTAAATTCCTCCGACCTATGGGAGTAGTCTTCCATCAATGACCTTAGTCTATCCGTATCCCCTCGATTGCCCTCGTCGGCAATCTCTTCTTCCAGTTCCCTCAAAGATTTTTCCATCTCGATAAGGGGCTTAAAGACAGTCAAACATTCTTGGAAAAGGCTATTGCTACTTTGAATTTTTGTATGCTGCTTTAGATAGGCTATCTTTATGCCCTTTCGGACATACAATTCTCCCCTATCGTAATCCAGTTCCCCTGCTAATATATTAAATAAAGTTGTTTTGCCAGAGCCATTGAGTCCGATAAGGCCTATTTTGTCCCCGTCTTCCACATTAAAGCTTAAGTTGTCTAGGATAGTATCTACTACATAGGTTTTTCTTAGATTGCTACATGAAAGGACTAACATCTAATTTCCTCCTCGAATTTTCTGTCTAGAATCATTGTACCAAAAAACATATGAAATTACACTATCTTGTTGAACTCCATACCCCAGTGTAGTATAATATATGAAATATTTGCATTGGAGGGATGACTATGGAAATACAAATAGATAAGGAAGCTGCAGACTATATAAAGAGACAATCGCCAGATAAGTCCATTAAGATAATGGCAAGAAAAATAAGCACTGGCTGATGTGCTTCTATGCAACCATTCGTTGAAATGGGAGAGCCTAGAAATAAAAAATACTTTGAACAGTATAAAAGCGGGGATATAAATGTCTATGTATATGCGGGAATGAAGGCAGAAGACAACAAGCTAAGGGTAAGCTATGGAAAAATTCTATGGATGAAGTCCTTGGCTGTAGATGGGCTGATATTGTAGCGAAAAACTCCTTTAAGGGAGTTTTTTTACTTAATTGACAGAGTACAGGCCCATTAGTATAACCTAGTTCAAAAATAATGGGGAAAAATGTCACATATAAAATTGACATAATTGTATCATGATGTTATAATAAACACAAAATATAGTAGGTGGTGTAGCAAAATGGATAAAGATTACAGAACTGATAAAGAAAATAAGATTTCCATTACTGTTATCAGAAGACTACCTAAATACTACAGATATTTAGGAGATTTACTAGATAAGGGGATTAATCGAATTTCATCGCAGGAATTGAGTAAGATGACAGGATTTACAGCTTCTCAAATTAGACAGGATTTAAATAACTTTGGAGGCTTTGGTCAACAGGGATATGGATATAATGTGGAGGAATTACACGGAGAACTAGGCAAGATTCTTGGACTGGACGCTGTATACAAGGCAGTAATCGTCGGCGCCGGGAACTTAGGTCAGGCCATAGCAAACTATAAAGGCTTTGAGGACGCTGGCTTTAAGGTACTGTCCTTATTTGACAAAAATCCAAAGCTGATAGGCCTTAGGATTAGGGACATAGAAATACGCGATGTAGACACTATGATTGATTTTATCAGGGAAAACGATGTGGAGATAGGGATTATCACATCTCCCAGAGAAAGTGCCCAGGAACTGGCCGAAACCTATATCGAGGCAGGAGTCAAGGGCATCTGGAATTTCGCCCCAACAGATTTAGACCTACCAGATGATATGATAGTAGAGAATGTCAGACTCAACGAAAGCCTATTTATACTTTCATATTTTTTAAAGGAAAAATACAATAGATAGTTTTTAAACTAACTTAAAGAGAAAAACAAGAAAACGATACTTAACTTTGATAGTTAAGTATTATTTTTATAAATAATTGATAAAACATTAACAATAATAGTAGAAAAATTAACAATCATAGAGTATAATAATAGTATAAGTGTAGGAAATATCTATGAGGGGGAATGGGCTGTGGATTTCAATTTAACTAAGGAACAAGGGATGATAAGGAGAATTATGAGGGAATTTGCAGAGAAGGAAGTAAAGCCAATAGCAGCGGAAATTGATAAGACTGGGGAATTCCCTAGAAAGACTGTGGAAAAAATGTCAAGGTTTGATATGATGGGAATATCAATTCCCCGAGAATATGGTGGTGCAGGAGGGGATGAAATTGCCTATGCCATTGCCGTAGAGGAAATATCAAGACATTGTGGGGCCACTGGAGTCATATTGTCAGCCCATACATCTCTGGCCTGCTGGCCCATATGGAGGTATGGGAATGAGCTGCAGAAGGAGAGATACCTAATTCCCCTAGCCAAGGGAGACTATCTGGGAGCCTATGG
>JBBAEY010000089.1:0-8108 GCA_041655755.1 Tissierellaceae bacterium | reverse complement strand
CGAGGATGAATTTAATCAAAGAATTGAGAAATATAAAGCGAAAGCCGAGGGATTACCACCCATAATGGGAATAGATAGAGGTGAAGAAAAGGCCTATGAAGTATTATATATTAAAGGTCCCCTATTATTATACGAATTAGAGAGAACAACAGGTCGGGAAAAGTTTATTGAGTTATTAAATATTATACACTTAGGTAATATAGATACTACTGAAAAATTCCTTGCAAAATTAGGTAATCTTACAAATGGGAATATAAGGGATAACTTTAAAAAACAACTGTCTTTATAAATATAGTAAATGTATGAGAGGATGGGGAGGATATAGTGGTTAACAAGTCAACAATAGATATAGAAGTAAAAGGTATAAGAATGAAGTTTAAGACTTCAACTGAGCTATTCTCCCCCAAAAGCGTTGACAAGGGAACATTGGCAATGTTGTCCATAGTGAATTTTAGCAAGAATGACAAAGTTTTGGATTTAGGTTGTGGATACGGAGTTGTGGGTATTTTAGCTGCAAAGATAATTGGTGCTGAGAATGTAATTATGATAGATAAACTAGAGGCAGCAGTTCAGATTTCAAAGGAAAATGCAGTATTAAATGGGGTTTCAAATATAAAAACATATCAAAGTGACGGGTTTAGAAATTTAGATGAAAAAGATTTTACATTAATCCTTTCAAATCCACCATATCATGTGGATTTGAAAATACCGAAAGAATTCATTGAAAAAGGCTTTAATAGACTAACTATTGGTGGAAAAATGTATATGGTTACTAAGAGAAAGGATTGGTATAAAAATAAATTCATCTCAATATTTGGAGGAGTAAAGATTTGGGAGATAGGAGATTATTATGTTTTTATGGCAGTTAAGATGAATTCTACTTATGCTAAGACTAAGCAGAGAAGAACTAATAGAATCTAATAATAAGAAGTTATATGAAGGGGGTCATATAATGCAGATTATTGAAGTTAACAAGGACAATGTGGTTATATTATTTGATTATTGGAATGAGATCGGGGAAACCATACCCTATTTTTATAACACAACATATGAATCATTCAAAAGATCCTTATTTGATGATACTTTTGAAGGTATGCCCATTCTCCAAAATAATAAAGTATTTATTTCTAGTGAAGGTGATCAAGTCAAAGGATTTATACAATATGGAATACCTGGATTGCATTTTACTGAGATAGGAAAGATCACTAAAGATATTAACATAGGTGTCATTCGTAATCTATATTATGAAGAAACAAGACCTGATATTGGGAGGGCATTATTGGATTTAGCTATGAATTTTTTTAAAAACAATAATATTAAAGATATTTATGCCTTTTACCATGCAATGGGTATGAGTTGCAATGGAAATCATGGGAAATTACATGAAAAATTTGATTATATAGGTAATTTATTGTCTCAAGTTGGGCTTGAAATTGAGCATGAAAATATTTACTATGTATGCGATATGAAAGAAAAGAAGTTAGATTATCCTAATCGGAATCATATGGAAGTAGCTGAAATAGATGATAATAGGCAAAAGCTTATATTATATGATGAGTATAACAACCCAATGGGAAACGCAGTGATAAAATACATAGATAATCTTACAGGATTTAGTGAGAAAAGTATAATTTATCTGGTCTGGATTGGCATTGATAAAAGCATTATAGGAAAAGGGCTAGGCACAGAATTTTTAAATCATATAATTCATTATTGTTTAACTAAAGGATATAGATATTTGCATACGGATACAGCAATAAACAATAAGAAAGCTCAAAAGTTCTATATCAGAAACGGATTTATAGACAATGGCATAACAAGAAGCTACATCATAAAAAGGAATGGTCTATAGATCTTAGAATAAAGTGAAAGGGATATTTACAAATATATTCATAAAGGCAAATTGTTTTTTGGAAATTACCATTTATATTATGCTTACTAAATGTGGAGGAAGAATTTAATTGAATGGGTGAGTTAGATGATTAGAAAGTATTTAATAATATCATTTTTATGTATCTTAATAACTTTATCAGGATGCAGTGGAGTAAATACTAAGCAAAAAAACATTTATACAAATAATAAGCAAATTGCTGAGGAAGCAGATACATCTACCTATTTAACCTATTTAAATAGAGTAGATAGTAATTATTCCACAGAAAAGATTAATCAAATTAATTTAGAATTTAGTAAGTTCTATGGAGCCGACACTTTATGGAATATTGAATCAACTGGAAAACATGAATTGCAACTTAGCTATAACTCTGAAATTAGCAAGGGTAAGTTTAAGGCTGTTTTAGTTACAACAAAAGAGGAAGTATTGAATTTATTTGAGGGAACGGATGAGGGAATAATTGAAATGGATTTACATGAAGGAAGATATAGATTGAAAATCGTGGGGCAAGATGCAAAAGGTAAAATTCAAATAAACATTGAGGAAAATGAAAACATTGAATTGAAAAAGAATGAATGATTTAAATAGGGTGAATACTTAAGACTCATCTTTACAAAGCGTACATTGGTAGATAAGTGTATAATATATCCTTTATTTAGGAGGACTAATATGACTCAAAGTAAAAAAACTTTAAAAGAAATTAGGTTATTCTTGATATATACATTCTCTATATCATGGTTATTTTGGCTAATAATTATTATAGCTAATCGAGTATTTGATGCACTTTGGTATGGAGAAATATTAACTTGGATACCTATGCTAACTGCTTCTCTTGGACCTACTATTGGTGGCTATATGATTTATAAACAGAGTAATAACAATATACCATTGAAGTCTTTTGCTAAGCTTGTTTTCAACAGAGATATAGAGAAGAAGGCATGGCTAATCTCTGGGTTATTTATTTGTTGGCGTTTTCTAATGGTTTGGATTGCATTTGGTATTCAAGAGCCCATTTCTATTCTATATATGCTTCTTAATCTACTTCTTTTCATTATTGGAGGTGGGTTTGAGGAGATAGGTTGGCGTGGGTATCTGCAACCCAAATTAGAGAAGGAGACTGGTTATTTAGTTTCTGTACTTATAGTAGGTGTTATTTGGAGTATATGGCACTTACCTTTATGGTTGATAAGTGGAACAGTACAGAATGCTTTGCCTTTTGCAGCCTATACATTTCTGGCGATAATTTTAAGTTTCAGTTTCATAACTTTATATAAATATACAAAAAATGTATTCTTATGTGTATTTAGTCACGCATGGTTTAATGGCTGTATAGGATTAGCAGTGTATGTGGGTAGTGGAGGATATCTACAATTAAACCTGAATTGGAAAGTTTATATGTTTTTTATTCTAGAATTCATAGTATCCCTATTTTTAGGAATGAGGTACAAAATTAAAGAGATTAAGCAAAATAAGTCTTCTTATGATAAAGATATAGGGAATATTATTGCTTAATTTATAATATATTCATTTTCATCACAAGGCATGTGGCGACAAGCCACGTGAATTTACAGAACCATATCTTAAAAAAATGGATAATGTTCACTCATTTGTATTTGCTATAGTTGTTAATGAAGGAGTAGTGATAAAATGATGATAATAAAAGAAATATATGATAAACAAAAAAAGAAAGAAATATCTACGTAAGCGTCAATTCCAGCCCACATTTCAATCCAACCATCTCTATGAGATAATATCTTTAATATTAATGAGGAGGTTATCTCAAATGAAAGAAGAGGATAGAAAACTCTGGACTGATAGAATCAATGACTATAGATCCAGTGGGTTAACAGCCGTTAAATGGGCTGAAGATAGGGGTATTGCCGTACATAAACTTAGGTACTACATCAATAAATTCAACAAAGAAAAGAAGCAAAATTTAAACCAGAAACCTAAAGAAATACAATGGACCTCCGTTGTACCAGTAGAAACAAAGGTAGAAAACAAATCCAATAATCCATTAAAGATTACCATAGGCAAAGCAACAGTTGAGGTAGCCCCTGGATTTGATGAAGTTAGCTTCCAATCAGTAATAAGGATTCTTTCACAATGCTAAATAGTAGTATTGATCGTGTTTACTTAGCAATAGGAGTAACAGACCTTAGAAAATCTATTGATGGATTAGCAATTCTTGTTACTGAAAGTTTTAAACTAGATCCCTTTTCAAGAAGTCTATTTGTTTTCTGTAATAGAAAGCAAGATAAAATCAAGATTTTAGAGTGGGATGTAAATGGATTTTGGCTACATTACAAAAGGTTAGAAAAAGGTACCTTCAAATGGCCTAGTAATTTAAATTCCAAAACCCTCTCAGTTAGCGAAAGGGAATTCAGATGGCTTTTAGATGGTTTATCTATTGAACAAAAAGATGCTCTTTCCCCTGTTCGGGAACGAATAATTATATAGTAATTCAACTAAAAACTGTAGCTGTTAGGGTCTTAACTAATATTGAAAAATAGATGTTTTAAGGCCCTTTAATACTATCTTTATTACTATAAAAATGGTATAATAAAGGTATGAAAACTATAGAAAACAATCAAAAGAAAACACAATTTAATATAGAAGAATTTGAAGACCTTCAAAACCAAAATAAGGTTTTAACTCATCAAGTTGAAGAGCTAAGCATGAAACTAAATTGGTATGAAGAGCAGTTTCGTTTAAATCAAGAAAGACGATTTGGTGCATCTAGTGAAAAAACTAATCCAGATCAATTATCTATCTTCAATGAGGCAGAAAAAGAATCCCGTCCTGAAAAGGAAGAACCAACTATTGAAGAAATTACATATAAACGTAAAAAGAAAAAAGGTTTAAATAAAAAATCATTTGAAGACCTTCCAGTAGAAAGGATAGAATATACTTTATCAGAGGAAGAAAAGGTCTGCCCTAGCTGCGATAATCAACTACATGAAATGAGCAAGGAAATTCGCAAGGAGTTAAAAGTTATTCCAGCTCAAGTTGTAGTAGTAGAGCATGTTAAAAACATCTATGCCTGCAGAAACTGTGAAAAAGAAAATATAACTACACCAATAATTTCAGCTAAAACGCCAAACCCAGTACTACCGGGTAGTTTTGTGTCCCCATCTTTAATGGCCTATACAATGGATCGTAAATATCGAGAAGCAGTGCCACTATATAGACAAGAGAAAGGATATCAAAACTTTGGAATAGACTTATCCAGACAGAACTTAGCCAACTGGGTAATCCATGGGGCTAATACTTGGCTAAAGCATCTATATGATAGAATGCATTATCATCTTTTAAATGAAACGATACTCCATGCAGATGAGTCAGTGTTCCAAGTATTAGATGAAGAAGGGAAAAAGCCAACAAGTAAATCATA
Source organism: Tissierellaceae bacterium (assembly GCA_041655755.1). Classification (GTDB taxonomy): domain Bacteria; phylum Bacillota; class Clostridia; order Tissierellales; family Tissierellaceae; genus JAAYFT01. Next base: position 2,823 of record JBBAEY010000089.1, on the reverse strand, counting down.
TATGTGGCTTTATGCCACAGGGATGCATTCAACCCCAATTTTCCTCTATGAATATCAGCCATCCAGGACAAAAAAACATCCAAAAGAATTCCTAAAAGAATTTAATGGTTTTTTACAAACAGATGGGTACCAGGGTTACAATTCAGTAGAAAATGTTACCCAAGTAGGCTGTTTTGCCCATGCAAAAAGAGGATTTACAGATACCCTAAAAGCATTACCAAGAGATGCAGAAACATCTAAAACAAATGCTGAAGAAGGACTTAAATTCTGCGATAGGTTATTTAAACTTGAAAAAGAATATAGAAAAGAAAAATTAACCCCTGAAGAAATCTATGAAAAAAGGCTAGAAAAGACTGAGCCAGTACTTCAGGACTTTTCGGCATGGCTAAAAACCAAAGAGAAACAGGTTCTACCAAAAACTAGTCTAGGTAAGGCCATCAACTACTGTTTAAACCAATGGACTAAGCTAACAGCATTTATGATTGATGGTAGGCTGGAGATAAGTAATAATAGAGCAGAAAGAGCCATAAAGCCATTTGTAATTGGAAGAAAGAATTTTCTTTTTTCAAAGTCCCCAAAAGGTGCTACAGCATCTGCTATTGTCTACAGTGTAATAGAAACAGCAAAAGCTAACAATCTAAATTCATTTTACTATTTAACATATCTATTTGAAAGACTTCCAAATATAGATCTAGAAAATATGGATGAATTAGATAAATTATTACCTTGGTCGGAAGAAATACCAGTCAACTGTAAAATTCCTATCAAGGAAGATGATAACATTTAGGCTACATTATTTAAAGATGTGGTCTATTTGACGCTTACCTCGATTTACATATCAATAAAGGTAAACTAATTTTTTCTTCTAAAGAATCCAGTGACCAGTTAATTGTAATACCTGATGAAAATATTTTGACTGTAACTATGAAAAAAAGTAAGAAATCATTAGAAATGGGAATTCAAACTTACCAAAAAATTTATCAGGGCCTATTAGATAATAAGATTGACTATGAAAAGTTTATTAATCAAATCAAAGAAAACATTACCAAAAAAATTATATGTGAATATGAAGGAGGAAATTAAATGAGACAAAAGGTTTTATCTATTTTATTAGCTTTGTTGATGGTTTTTAATATGTTTCCAGTAACTGCATTAGCTAATAGTCAAGCTAATGATTTTACAGATATGCCGAATAACTGGGCAACAGAGGCATTAACAGAGTCAGTAAAGAATGGTTTATTGTCAGGGTATAATGGGAGATTACATCCAGACAATAATCTAACAAGGGCAGAAATGGCAGCAGTCATTAACAGAGCCTTTGGAGCAAAAGAAAGTGCAGATATTTCAGGGTACACAGATGTAAAAGCGACAGATTGGTTTTATAGTGAAATGGCAAAAGCAGTAGGTATGGGTACATTTCAAGGGTATGCAAATCAATTAAGACCAAATGACCCTATCACAAGGGAAGAAGTATTTAGTGTACTGTCAAATGCTTTAAAGTTAAGAGCAGAAAAAGCAAACAAAGTGTTTATTGATAGTAATGAAGTATCAACTTGGGCACAAGATAGTGTAAATGGAATGATTAATGGTGATTATATTGGTGGTTCAAATGGAAAACTAAATCCAAAAGCTAATATAACAAGAGCAGAATTTGCACAGGTAATGCACAATGTTATTAAAGATTATGTTAAAACATCCACTGTATATGAGAAGGTAAATGCAGGTAATGTAATAGTAAACACACCAAATGCAACCTTAAAGAATGTAACAGTAAAAGGTGATTTAATCATAGCAGATGGTGTAGGTGAAGGAGAAGTAACCTTAGATAATGTAAAAGTAGAGGGTAGAATGCTTGTAAGAGCAGGTGGAGAAAACTCCATAATTATCAAAGGTGATTCAGAAATAGACACAATAGTAATAGTAAAGCAAGGAAACAAAGTAAGAATATTTAATGAAACAGGAAAAGAAATAGCAGTAGCAACAGTAGAAGGAACAGCAGATGTAATTTTAGAGGGTAAATTTAAGAATGTAGTGGTACAATCACCTAATATTACAGTATATGCACAAGATACAGAGATAATGAATATTGAGATAAATGGAACAAGAAGTAAAGTAATATTAGATGAAAAATCTGAGATAGAAAAAAGTAGTAGTACAGGCAGCCAATGTAGTAATAGAGGGTAAAGGAAAAGTAATAGAAGTAGAAGTAAAAGCAGGTGGAAGTGGTACAGAAATAACAACACCAGAAACCCAAATCAATGTAGATAAGGGAGCCAACAATGTAGTTGGAACAGGTGGAGTAGAGATAGAGCCAAATGAAACCTATGTAAATGGTAAAACGGAGTCGCAAGATGCTAAGCCATTAGTGCAACCAAGCACAGGTGGAAGTAGTGGAGGAAGTTCAGGTGGTTCAAATGGTGGAACAGTAACAACTTACACGGTAAACTATTCAGTAGTAGGAAGTAATGGAACACTAACAGGAACAGTAACAAGTGGCAATAGTGTAAATAATGGAATAAGTGTAACTTTCACAGCAACCCCATCAGATGGATATGAAATAAAAGAATGGAAAGTCAATGGGGTAGCGGTAGAAAGTGGAACTACACTAACAAGAACAATAAGTGCAAATACCACAGTAACAGTAGAGTTTAAGGAAATAGTAGTTGAACCAACAATGTATACAGTAACCTATTCGGTGGAAAGGCAACCCTTTTTTAGACAAATTTATTCCGAACAAGAATCTACTTTCTAAATACTGCCTAAGCTGCTAAATCAAAGCTAGCTCTATTTCTATATTCAATTGGTGATATGTATCCTAAGGAA
>JBBAEY010000088.1:0-8275 GCA_041655755.1 Tissierellaceae bacterium | reverse complement strand
ATACCCTTAGGATCCACCCCAAAGTGGCTTTCAAATCTTTCATCCTCGATAGATACAAAGGCATCTCTCAAATATTTAGGCATCTGATTTAGCTTTACAATGGTACGGAACTCAGGAGCCTGAATTTTTTCAATTAGATTTCCATCGGCATCGTAGATTGTAGATGTTAAATCGAGCGAGGCGTTGACCCTGCTTGGGTCAATGTCGGGAGCATCCTTAATCATTGATAGGACAACCCCTACAAGCATTCCACCTGCTATGAAAGATAATACTAAAAATATAATCAATAGAATTTTTATAATTTTTAGGGTCAATTTACCAGCGGACATCTTCTTTAGCTTCTTTTTGTCTTTGTCCATAAAAACTCCTCCTTAAACGGTAAAAACTAGAACTCATTAATTATACCATAAAAATAGTTTATTGTTAATATATCAATAATTCCTAATATTTCTTAGAAAACAAACAATTATAATGAATCCAATCATATATTAGAATAGGGGGTGGCCGACGTGAGGAATTTGTTGGGTGGGCTTAGGAAAAGAAGGTTTATTATATTTATTATTATTTTTCTCTTATTTATACTATACCTTTATAATTATGTCGACCGCAATATAAAGCCAACCTTAGTTGCAGTTGCGGAGGTCAGGGCCAAGTCCGTAACTACAAAAGCCATAAACGATACTATAAAATCTAAAATCAAGGAGGATATAAACTATGAAAACTTGATATTAGTAAAATATGATATAGATGGAAGGGTCTCCTTGATGCAGGCAAATACCATATTAATGAATAGTATTGCAGCCGATATGGCATTGGAAGTACAGGAACAACTGAAGAACCTATCAAATTCAAAGGTGAAAATCCCCCTAAGCAATGCCTTCAATAGATATATTTTAAAGTTACCTAGCCTAAACCTGCAAATTCAGCCCCAGGGTTCAGTAAACGTTGGATTTGCAACAGAATTTGAAGAGGCAGGGATAAATCAAACACGTCATAGGATCTATTTAATCGTATCTACCGATATTAGGATAATCGTTCCGCTTATATCGAAAACCATAAATATTACTAGCAATATACCCATTGCGGAAACGGTAATCATTGGAAATGTCCCAGAACAATACTTTACAATACCATCTAAAGAATATTTAGACATTCTTAGATAAATTAACTAAAAAATGGTATAATAATAAGAAGGCGACTGAAGAGGAGGGATAGATTGGAGCAAGAAATAAATATGGGGGAAAGAGTTTTACTAGTAGGTATTGATTTAGCCAGAGATGCAATTGATATTGAAAATTCCTTAGATGAACTGGAGGAATTGGTAAAGGCTGCAGAAGCTGTGGTCATCACTAGGTTGATACAGAAAAAAGATTCCATTAACCCTGCCTATTATATTGGCAAGGGAAAGGCAGAAGAGATAAGGAATTATTGTGACGAGCTATCTATTGGCACAGTGGTGTTCAATGATGAACTGTCAGGGGCACAGCTAAGGAACCTTGAGAAGATTATAGATAGGAAAATAGTCGATAGAACTAACCTGATTTTAGATATATTTGCCAACAGGGCCAAGTCCAAGGAAGGGAAATTGCAGGTAAAATTAGCCCAGCTCAAGTATAGGTTGCCTAGGTTAATAGGTTTTAGGGATTATTTGTCGAGGGAAGGCGGCGGGATAGGAACCAGAGGGCCGGGGGAACAAAAACTCGAAACTGATAGAAGACATATTCTGAGGGAAGTCAACAACATTGAAAAAGAGTTAAAAGAAGTGGAGAAGGTAAGAAATATCAAGCGAAAGCAAAGGGAAGGCTCAAGCATCCCTATTGTAGCCCTCGTAGGATATACCAATGCAGGTAAGTCAACCCTCCTCAATAAGATAATCGACCTATATGGTGATGGCGATGAAGCCAAGGAAGTGTATGTAGAAGATATGCTATTTGCCACTCTAGATACATCCCTTAGGAAGGCGAAATTGTTGAATGGACAGGATTTTTTGCTTACTGATACAGTCGGTTTTGTATCTAAATTACCTACAAAATTAATAGAAGCCTTCAAGGGAACCCTAGAAGAGATTAGGTATGCAGATTTATTACTTCATGTAGTAGATGGTTCAAACAGCGATTTAGATATTCAAATACAGACCACCCACAAAATATTGAGAGAGCTGGAAGTTGTAGACAAACCAATAATTACAGTATTTAATAAAATGGACAAGGTGAGTATAGACAAATTAGTGTATGAAAATAAGGATATAGACAATAAGATATTCATATCAGCGAAACAGGGTGAAAATATTGAGAAACTTATAGAAAATATAGAGGAATTGTTGCCCCATCAGTACAGGCTTGTAACTTTGAATATTCCCTATGACAGGCAAAACCTAGTAAATTATTTCATGAACAATTACCAGATCCTAAAGATGGAGTACGGGGAAGATGGTACCCTCTTGCAATTAAATATAAATGAAATTGACATGGAAAAATATAGGGCATATATAGGATAGGAGTAAGCATGGGAAATCATACCTATAGGGAGTTTAGTCTATGCCGATTTTACAATAAAACTACAAGGAGTGAAACATATGATAATAAGAAATTGTGCAGGTGGAATAGTATTTAAGGACGACAAGGTATTTATAATGAAAAACGATAAAAACGAATGGATATTACCCAAGGGGAAGATGAGAGGCGAGGAACTACCGCCTGAGACAGCCATAGGAAGGGTGGAATTTGAAACAGGAATAATTGACCCAAGGATTGTATCATCTGCTGGAGAAACGGCCTATGAATTCTATTCCCTTTCAAGAAATCAGGCCGTTTGCAACAAAATAATCTGGTATATAATGGAGTCAAATGACGAGGAGTTTTCCTTGAACTTTGAAGAAGGGTTTAAAGAAGCTGGTTACTATAATATAGATGAAGCTATTGAAATGATAACATATAGTCAAGATAAATCCCTAGTCAATCTGGCCTATAAGAGATACCTTGAATTTAAAGATTATGAAGAAAAACTTAAGTTTGCCTAATGGATTGGACCTAGCTCCTTGTTTTTTTAGCATGGAGCTTGAAAGGAAGATTTAATGGACAAGGTTTATAAAACAATATATAAATTCGGTCAAGATGAAACCATAATAAACAAGTCTAGGTTTATTGGCTACGCCATGCCAGTAGAAGATGAGGACCAGGCTATAGCCTTTATAGAAAAGATTAAGTCAATGCATAGGGATGCGACCCACAATGTATACGCCTATGTAGTAGGGCAAAACAACAATATTCAAAGATTTAGTGATGATGGCGAACCCTCTGGTACTGCTGGTATTCCAGTTTTGGAAGTAATTAAAAAAGAAAACTTACGAAATTTAGTTCTTGTAGTTACCAGATATTTTGGTGGGATAAAGCTAGGTACAGGCGGACTCATAAGGGCCTATACAAGGGGAGCAAAAATTGGACTAGAAGCCGGGATAATAGTGGATATGGTCTTACACAGTAAACTAAAGGTGAGGTTAGATTATAATCTCTATGGGAAAATTGAAAACTACCTATTGAGTAAGGAATATATAATAGATGACACCTTATTTGACGAGGCAGTAAATATTGTACTCTATGTAAGAGATAATCAGATAGAATCTTTTCAAAGAGATATGAGAGACATGACCAGTGGCAGTGCCTATATTCAAATATTAGATGAGGAATATATAGCCATTAAAGAAGGAGAAAAATTAGCATAGACTAGATTAGCCTAATAGAATTAGGGTATATTTTTACGGAGGTGGTAATATGTCAATAGTAAAAGAAGAAATGTTGGCAAAGAAGGTATGGGCAGTAGCAGGTGTAACTGCAAAGACAGACAGATACGGCTATAAGATATGGAAAAAATTAAAAGAACATGGCTATGAAGCCCATGGCATAAATCCAAACTATGATGAAATAGAAGGCGAAAGGGTTTATCATTCCCTAAAAGAACTTACTATGAAAATTGACGTGCTAGATATGGTAGTCTCTCCAAAGATTGCCATAAATACCCTAGAAGAGGCCAAGGAAATTGGAATTGAATATGTCTGGTTTCAACCGGGTTCCTACAATGATGAGGTCCTGGAAAGGGCGAAAGACCTTGGATTTAAGTTTATAGAAGATTGTGTTTACGCAGTCTTAAAGGGGAAAGAATAGGATAGGTCCTATTCTTTTTTTTGGAACAACTCATAGATTCCAATAAAGAGTAGAAAAAAACCAAAATATTTTCCTAGGCTAGATGAATCTATTTTCATGGCAAGAAAGGAGCCTATGATAGATCCTATAAGGCCGATAAAGATAATCGGTTTGGCATAGGCAAACTCTATATTTTCTTTTTTATGATGGATAACCAGTGCAGTCAGTGCTACAGGTAGAAATACAACCAAGTTTACTCCCTGTGCCTCCTGTTGCTCAATCCCGTGCAATATAACTAGGGCAGGAATGAGAATAGCACCACCGCCTATACCCATACCGCCAATCATCCCAGAAAAAAAACCTATTAGAGCCAAAATCATTTAAATATCATCCTTATGGCTGTATATACAATCACAACACCAAATATTTTCCTAAGAATATTAATAGGAATTTTGTTTAAAAGTTTAGCTCCCAAATAGGAGCCCAGGACACCGCCTATGGTCACGGGAACTACAATATTAAAGGGTATAGAACCCTTTGTAAGGTATATAATAGTGCTGATTATTGAAAGTGGTAGTATTATGGAAATAGCAGTAGCATGAGCCTTGTAATCGTCAATTCCCATAATAAATACTAGGGATGGGACAACAATCGTACCTCCGCCCGAGCCGAATAATCCATTGATTAACCCAGTCCCTATACCTATGGCTAGTAATTTTATCTTTTTTTTGTCCATTAGCTGCTCCTTTGTGTTATAATCATTATGATTAATTTTTCCAAATAAGTAGAAGATATACATGAGGAAGAAAGATAGTAGATATATCAAATTTTACAATAGTGGACTTGGAGGTAGGAAATGGAAAAGGTAGACAAGGTAGTTGAAGAGCTAGTAGCATGGTTGAGAAAACAGGTAGAAGATGCCCAGGCAGAGGGGCTAGTATTTGGTCTCAGTGGCGGCATCGATTCTGCCCTAGTGGCTGCACTGGCAAAAAAGGCATTTCCAGATAGTTCCCTTGGGATAATCATGCCCTGTTACAGTGATCCCATAGATGAAGAACATGGACGATTGGTATCAGATAGCCTAGATTTACAGGTCAAGAAGGTTGATTTATCTGATACATTTGATCTTCTCTTGGGTGCAATCAAGGAAGAAAACAGGAATAGACTAGCCATATCAAATTTAAAGCCAAGATTAAGGATGACAACCCTTTATTACTTTGCTCAAAATAATAAGTATTTAGTAGTTGGACCAAGTAACAAGTCAGAATTTACTGTGGGCTATTTTACAAAACATGGGGATAGCGGTGTAGATATACTGCCCCTAGCATCCTTTGTCAAATCTGAAATAGTTGAGCTGGCTAGGTATTTAAAGCTGCCTGAAGTAATAATTGAGAAAGCTCCAACAGCAGGCCTTTGGACCAATCAAACTGATGAAGAGGAACTAGGATTCTCATATGATACATTGGATAGGTTTATAAAAACTGGAGATGGGCCAAGGGATATAGTAGGCAAAATAGAAAAAATGAATGAAAACAGCAAACACAAAAGAAGTTTTCCGCCCATATTTAGGGGTTAAAGGGAGCCAATTCAGAAAGAAATTGTATTATGTGCTAAAATTAGATAGTAATAGATTAGGGGAGTGAAATAAATGGCAGGACATTCAAAATGGAATAATATTAAGAATAAGAAGGGAAAAGAAGATGCCAAAAGGGCAAAGGTATTTACTAAACTAGGCAGATATATTATGGTGGCTGCAAAAGAAGGTGGGGCTGACCCAGATTACAATCCAGCACTTAAGGCTGCAATAGAAAAGGCTAAGGCTGAAAATATGCCCAATGACAATATTGAGAGGGCCATAAAAAAAGGTTCAGGTGAGCTGGGGGCAGATAATTTCGAAGAAATCATATACGAAGGCTATGGACCCAACGGAATAGCAGTATTCGTGGAATGTCTTACAGATAACAGGAATAGAACGGCTCCAGATGTGAGACATGCCTTCGACAGAGGCGGCGGAAACTTAGGACAGTCGGGCTGTGTGAAATTTATGTTTGATAGAAAGGGTCTAGTTGCCATAGAGAGAACTGACTCCATTGACGAAGACGAACTTACTATGCTGGCAATAGATTTGGGTGCAGAAGATTTTATTTCTGAAGAAGAAGGCTTTGAGATAATAACAGCACCAGAAGATTTTAATGACCTAAGGGACGGCCTATCTGAGGCAGGATATAGCTTTGCCATGGCAGAACTATCCTACATTCCTCAAAATACCATAAGGCTTACAAATCCAGAAGACATAAAAAACATGGAAAAATTAATAGACCTCCTTGAAGATAACGATGACGTCCAAGAAGTCTACCACAACTGGGAGATGGATGAGGAAGAGTAGATTTGATATACAGACAAAACACCCTTTATTAATTTGTAAGATTAAAATAATAAGGGGTGTTTTTATGTATCTTGGATGTTGTTTTTTAAATCATCTAGGATGCAGAGCCAGGTGGGTCATGCCTGTATCGCATTTATTTTTTCCAGTGTAGATTTAATTGCATTAGATATTTCTTCATATCCTGTGCAACGGCAAATGTTGGATTGCAACCACTCCTCTATTGTAGCCTCATTAGCATCTGGATGAATATTGGCAAGGGCATGGCAGACCATTAAAAAACCAGATGTACAATAGCCGCACTGAAAGGCAAAGTTTTCTACAAAGGCTTTTTGAATAGGCGTGTCTTTTAAGCCCTCCACAGTTACTATGGATTTTCCAATTGCCTCAACTGCCAGCATTAGACAGGATTTAACTGGCCAACCGTCAACTAGAACAGTGCAGGCACCGCAGTCGCCATTTTCGCAACCTGGCTTTGCCCCTGTCAGCCCCAGTTCATTTCTCAGGGTAAAGAGTAGGGTATCAGAAGGTTTGACCAGTACATCTCTGTTTTTACCATTGACATTCAAGGTCAGCATTTTTTGCCCCAATATTTCTATCATTTAGCACACCTCCTCAAATTTATCAAATACCTGTGACAATAGTTCGTTCAAGATAAATTTCCTAAATTGTGAAGAAGCTCCTAAATCGTCCAATATTCCTTCAGGTAAAATTTCAATAGCCCTTTCGACCTTTTTTTTCTCGGGCATAGAGCTATCATTAATTATTTTTTCCATTTCTAAAGATCTATTGGGATACTGGTAGAGTCCGCTAAATGCTAGAGATATATTATCTCCATCCTTAATTGCCGCCATGGTAATCAGCGGATAGTCGATTTTTTCTAATTTTGTCCTCTTTACATGGCGAAAGGGCAGGCCCGTAATTCTCTCATCCACGATAATTTGTAGCAAAAGTTCCCCTTCCTCTAGCCTTAGTCCCTGGTCATACATATCTAAAATTGGAACTGTTCTCTTGCCATCCCTGCCATAAATAACTAACTTGCTATTTGATAGCAAGAGGGCTAGGCAGGCTTCCTTATAGATTATTGTCCCTAGGAGATTTCCCCCTAGGGTAATCTTACCTTGAATAGTGTGGTCTGCAATTCTTCTGGCTATATAAGCCATTAGTGGAAAGAGATTTGATTCAGCTATTTTGCTCAGGCTAAGGGCCGATCCCATAATGAGTTCTCCACCCACAATTTTATTTACATTACATTCCTCTATAGCCTTGATGTCTATCACAGCTCCAGCGTATCGATTATTCATTCTGGCCATGGAAATAAATTCAGTACCGCCACCATAGTAAATAGGTTTTTTACCTCCTAAATTTAATTGTTTATATAGTTTAAAGGCTTCCTCAACTGTATCCGGTTTATAATACTCAAAATCAAAAGCTATCATTTTTACCTCCAGTCTTCTTTTTCCAAATATCCTCTTGAGAAACTGGTATAGAATCAAATTCATCGTCTGCAGCCAGTGAGATTGCATTTGCAAAAGCCGCTGGAATTCCAAGAATTCCATGCTCTGCAATGCCTCTTGCACCAAATGGGCCGTCAATTTGCGGAGTTTCAACAAATTCCACACTGTATTCCGGATTTTCCCCGAATCTAATTAGCTTATAGGTCCTCAGGGATGTGTTTAACAATATTGCATCGGTATCGTATATAAATTCTTCTCTGGTGGCAATACCCAATCCCATGCTCATTCCACCCATT
>JBBAEY010000087.1:0-8307 GCA_041655755.1 Tissierellaceae bacterium | reverse complement strand
TTCACCCTGCCAATTATGTTCCTCTGTGGTTCTAGTTAGGGTTGGCACATATTTAAAGTCGTATAGGGTCTCCTCAAGGTCTTTAAAGAAGTCCAAGAGAAACAGGTCATCAGGAGTCTTAGCGCCAAAGTAGAAGGTTGCCTTTCTCTTGATATCGTAAGTTTTCATATACTTTAAGATAGAGATTATTGGAGCAATACCAGTACCCGCAGCTACTAGGATTATTTCCCTATCGTTATCGTTATTAAAGTAGAAATCTCCATAAGGACCATTTATCTTTACCTTATCTCCAATCTTCAAGTGTTTATGTACATAGGTCGTACATATTCCATTGGGGACATATCCAATGAAGAGCTCAATATGATTTTTATCAAGTGGAGATGAAGCAATAGAGTAGGCCCTATACACCTCTTCATCATTGCCCTCATATTTTGGTGCCATTAACTGAATAAATTGGCCTGGTTTAAAACTTATTTCCTCTCCTTCAGGAAGCCTTACCCTGAGCCTCTTAATTTCAGCGGTCATGTCCTCAAGTTCCTCAACCTGAGCCTCAAATTCTTTTACGTTAAATAATTCCTCAGGTATTTCTATTTTTATGTCTTCTTTTACCTTGCATTGGCATGAGAGCCTTACATGGTCTGCCAATTCTTCCTCTGTCATGAAGGGAATTTCTGTAGCCAGTACAGGACCTCCCCCCTCCAGGACCTTTACCTTACAATATCCACATGTACCCTTGCCCCCACAGGCCGATGGGATAAATATCTTTTCTTCTATGAGGGTAGACAAGAGTGATGAGCCTCCCTCAACTGTATACTCCTTTTCCTCATTGATTACCAATTTTACCTCTCCATAGTTGCCAATGGTTCTCTCAGCAAGGGTAAGCAAAAGTGCAAATATGGCAGAAATACCTGTAACAGCGACAGTGGTTATAATTATCTCATTCATATTTTTGCCCCCTTATTGGATTTGAACTATGCCTGAAAAACCTATAAAGGCCAAGGCCATGAGTCCAGTAATAATTAATGTAATCCCAGGTCCCTCTAAACCCTTTGGAACAGATGCATTCTTTAGTTTTTGCCTGATACCAGCTAAGGCAACTATAGCCAGGGTCCAGCCTATACCTGACCCTATACTAAAACCTATGGATTGAAGAAAATTATACTTCCTAATTATCATAAAGAGTGAAACTCCTAGGATTGCACAGTTTACAGTAATTAGTGGTAAAAATATTCCAAGAGCATAATATAGGTTTGGCAAATATCTCTCAACTATCATCTCCAAAAGCTGAACAAAGGCTGCAATACTAATTATAAAGACAATAAACCTTAAATAATCTAAATTAAGTGGAACAAGAATATAATGATAGATTAGGTAATTGATAATAGTAGTAAAAGTCAATACAAAGGTGACAGCTTGGCCAAGGCCTAAAGATGTGGGTATTTCCTTAGATACTGCAATATAGGAACACATCCCAAGAAAATTACTGAATATCATATTATTTGTAAAGATAGCTGCAAAGAAAATGATAAATGGATTAAGTTCTATCATGAATTAACCACCTGACCTTTCTTTTCATCTTTTTCCTTATCCTGAATTGTTTTACTCACCCATATAGCTACTGCTAGAAGGAAGAAAGCAGCTGGGGGCATTATCATAATGGTCCAAGGTGTCCACCAATCACCTAATACCTTTATTCCAAACACTGTCCCAAACCCAAATAACTCCCTAAAAAATGCGATTAAGAGCAATACAAGTGTGTAACCCATACCAGATGCAACCCCATCTAGGAAAGATGGAATCGGTGGATTCTGCTGGGCATAGGCTTCAGCCCTTCCCATTATTATGCAGTTGGTAATTATAAGGCCAACATAGGGACCCAAGGCCTTGCTCATTTCAGGCATATAAGCCTTTAAAAATATATCCACTATTATTACATATGCGGCAATTATAAGGACCTGAACCATCATTCTGATGTGTTTTGGTGTAAATGTCCTAATGGACGATACTGTAAAAGAAGATAGACCTGTAACGAAAATTAGTCCAATCCCCATAATCAGTGAATTCATCATTAAATTAGTTACCGCTAAGGCAGAGCATATGCCTATGATTTGTACCAATACCGGGTTGTCTTCCCACAAGCCCATCTTAAAAATCTTCTTTGGGTTATCCACTATCTATTCCCCCCTTCTCTAAAAAAGTGTCCTAGATCTTCGTTGATTAGTTTACTTACCGATTTTGATGTCAAGGTGGCTCCTGCTATGGCATCTACATTGCCGCCAGGTGCTGGCCTATAAATAATATAATTGTCATCGACCACATCAGATAAGTCTAATCCTCTAAACTGCCCCTTGTAGTCGTCCTCCGATATCCTCCCCCCTAATCCCGGGGTTTCGCTGTGGGATATAAAGTCTAGGCCAAGAACCGTAGAATAATCTGAGGATATTCCAATATAGCCTTCTACACTGCCCCAAAGTCCGGGACCATTTACAGGAACAGCATAACCCTGAATCTCCCCAGCTTCATCCTTGTAGATAAATATCTCATGGTCTCCATAGGGTGTAGATTCAATCCTGTCCTGAAATACTGCAACTATTTCTTTTGGATTGTCGGATTCAGGTAGAATATCAAAGATGTAAAGAATCTTCCTACTCAAATCAATTTCCTGGTTGAGAGCAATCTTATCGGCTGTGCTGTAGTTCAAAAATGCCAATATAAAGGTAAAAAAGGCCGTGATTACAATCATGAAAATTATTGGAAAGCTAAAAGATTTTTTCATACTGCCACCTCTTCCTTTTTATCCCTTGATTCCTTTTTATACTTTTTATAGGCCTTTACTCCCTCGTCTATTATTGGTGCAAATGTATTAGCTATTAAGATTGCAAACATCATACCACCTGCAAACAGGGCATAACCCCTGATAATCACAGTAACTATCCCTATGAGTATGCCATAAATCCACTTGCCCTCCTTAGTCTTAGGTGCTGAAATGGGGTCAGTAGCCATGAATACAGCACCAAACAAGAGTCCCCCTGCGAAGATTCCAAATAAGGGATTTGGAATCTGAGGATTACCTAGCCCATACAAGACACTGCTCAATCCCGTAAATCCAATAAGTACTCCTGCCATTATCTGCCAAGATGCCACTTTTTTGTAGATCAGGTATAGGCCTGCAATAATAATTAAAATTGCAGAAGTTTCCCCCAAGGAACCAGCCACATTCCCTACTAGTAGGTCTGTTAAATCTGCCAAACTCCCAGTTTCTCTAAATATCAACATTGGAGTTGCCTGGGATATGGCATCAATCCCCTCAGTAATATAAGTTCCTAGCCCACCCGGAAAGCTAAGGCTGACCTTGGACCAATGAATGGTAAGGGGAGCAGGAAAGGTTACATAAACAAAGGCCCTTGCAACTAGTGCAGGATTAAATACATTCTTTCCAAATCCTCCAAATACCTCTTTCCCAAATAGAATACCAAAGATAATTCCTATTGCTGCTATCCAAAAGGGCGTACTGGGTGGCAAGGTCATAGTAAATAGAATACTAGACACAAAAACAGCTTCTGATACCTTTCTTTTGTATTTCTTGCTAAAAATCCACTCAGTAGCCAATCCTGCAGCCATAACCACTAGCAAGAGTCCCAGGGATCTCCACCCGAAAAAATAAATGGAGGCCAGTACTATTGGTACTAGGGATACGACAACAGTTCGCATCATTTTTTGCTTCATAAAATGTTTCAAATAATCTTTGCCAAACAAAATAACACCTCCAATATTCAATTTGTTATACATTTGATATATTCCCAATATTCAAATAAAATAACATAAATTAATGAATTAAAGCATTCTAGTCAAACAAAAAACAAAAAGCTCTCAAGTTAAAAACTTGAGAGCATTAGGTATCCATTTCCTATAGAATGTTGATATCTTCAGCTTGTAGACCTTTAGCGCCTTCTACAACATTAAATTCTACTTCTTGACCTTCTTCTAAAGTCTTGAAACCTTCTTTGTTGATTTGTGAAAAGTGAGCGAATACATCGTTTCCTTCCTCAGTTGTGATAAATCCGAATCCCTTTTCTGCATTAAACCATTTTACTGTACCTTTCATTGCATATACCTCCGAAATTTTATTTCTTTAATTCTTTGTAAAAACACCAAACAATAAAATTTCCTTACTATATGCAGATAGTATCTGTACTTCTAGAAATTATTGTGTATTGATTATTTACTTCCGAATTAAAGCTACAGTATTATATTAACACACTCCAATATAGATTGCAACATGATTTTAATTGTTTTTGATTATTCTGTAAAAATATATTTTAATAATATGTTAAAATAATATCTTACTCTGCTTGTTTCCTTATTTTTTGGGTAAAATAAGATTAGATTCTAATATATTTAAGTTTCCTTATGGAAAAATAATATATTATGATTATAATACTAATGTAACAGTAAAATAACTTAAAATAAAGGAGTTGTTAAAATGAATGCAATGATACAAAAATATGTGGATCAGGGCTTTATGTCTGAGGCCGAGGGCAAGTATCTAGATGAAGCCATTGGAAGAAAGGAATCTGTGGTAGTTTCTGGCCATAGATCAGCAGGGATTAGACCCTTTGTCGCCAGCCTGATGGCAGTTGGTAAGGGAGCCTTTGAATCTGTTAGGGTCAAGGGTTTTGATGATTTAGATAAGGACGCCACAGGCTATTTTCTCATTCCCGGTATTGACGGATTAGACTATGAAAAGCTTATAGGTGAAGCCATGAGAGTTTCCAATAGCTCTTTTATAGCTTTAAAGGAACCTGAACACCCATTTTCCATTTTAAAATTGCTCAGGGAGGTATTTAAGGAAAATGGAGACACCTCCAAAATATATCATGTAATAGAGTGTGCAAAGGTAGATGATGTACCAAAGGTTACAAAGGTGACCAAAATGAATATAAATGAAAAAGGGAAAATTCTCAAAGAAGATTTCCTCGGATAAAAATCTGGCCCATGTTAACATGGGCCAGATTTTTATATATAATTGCTAGGTTACATTTTTAATCCACTTTCTAGACCTGACCCTGGGAAATCCAATCAGGGCCTTTATGATTTCCTCCATGGAAACCAAGGCAAATACCAGATATACTGGAAGTTTCAAAATCAATGCCCCAAAGAAAGCTAGGGGAACTCCAATTAGCCATACTGCTCCCATCTCTAGATACATAGAAAATGATGTATCCCCTCCGCCCCTTAATACTCCAACAATCAAGGTAGCATTAAAGGTCCTTATGAAGTAAAACAAACCCATAAACATTAAGAGAGTCTTCGATAAATCATACACATCTGCTTCTAGATTTCTAAATAATTTCAAGGTAATGCCAGGAGTTAAAAATAAAACCACTCCCAATATCAGACCTGAAATACTTGACATTATCAAAAATTGAATGGCATAACTGTAAGATTCATCTTCGTCTCCTGAGCCAATTTTGTTTCCAACCATTACAGTACAAGCATTGGCTAATCCTCTTACCAAAACAAAGAAAACATTTTGAATAGTTGCTGCAACCTGTACGGCAGCAGTGGCCTCCTCACCTATTTTTGCATAGGCAGCTGAGTACATAACCTGTCCCAGGGCCCAAAGGGCCTCATTTATAATAACTGGATATGTGGTTTTTAAATATCTAGCTACAAATTCTCCTGTCCAAGACCTTAATTCTTCAAATGTGGCGGCCAAAGGCTCTATATCCCTATAGACAAAATACAAGATGAATACTATTTCCACAAGCCGAGCAATCAAGGTTCCATAGGCTGCACCAGCAACCCCTAATTTTGGAAAACCAAAATGTCCAAAAATCAGTAGGTAATTAAATACCGTATTAGTCAAGAATGATATAAAGGAAACGACCATAGGCATCCTGGCCTGTCCTATACTCCTCGATGCTATGCTATAGGCAAATCCAATTCCAGTTACTATATAGGAAAGTGAAACAATCCTTAAATACTCACTGCCCAACTCTATGACTAGGGCCTCCTTGATAAAAAATCGCATTACGTATTGTGGAAAGAAAAATGCAATTATAGTAAAGATTAAGCCGGCAAAGGCACTTAAGGCTACTGCCAGGCCCAATATTCTCTTTATATTATCGGTGTCCTTCTTCCCCCAATATTGGGAAATAAAAATTGATCCCCCACTATTGATGCCAAATATAATTAATGTATAGAAGAAGAACAGTTGATTTGCTAGACCTACTGCTGCTATGGCAGACTTGCCTAGTTCTGAAATCATCAGTGTATCCACCATGTTTAATGAAGAAGTAATTAGGTTTTGCAAGGCAATTGGCACCGCAATTAACAGCATATCCCTTAAAAACTTCTTATCCCCAAATAGCTTTTTCATTTACTACCTCCATTTAGTCCATATATCTGCTTCCATCAATACATTATATATTATTTCTATTGGGATTCATATATCAAAATTTCAGTAAATCAAAAATACTCCAAACCTATATTACAAGATATTTAAATCATATATATCGGAAAATTCAATATTTATTTTATCTACATTCAATTCTGGGGTCTTTGCCTCCCTGTGATCTGACACATTTTCATTCACAAGCCTAATGGGCAACTGAATAACAAATTCACTTCCCTTGCCTATATCGCTGTAGAGATCAATGCTGCCATCGTGTAATTCTATCATGGATTTGACTATGGACAGACCAATACCGCTCCCCTCCTTTGGCCTTCTTAGGCCTGAATCCACCTGCTGAAACCTATTGAAAATAGTCTCTTTCATATCTATGGGTATTCCCTTTCCCGTATCTTTTACAGAAATTAGAACCATTCTATTGCCTTTCTTTACATTAACTTCTATTCTGCCACCTGGCTCTACGAATTTGGCCGAATTAGATAGGAGATTCAACATTACCCTCTCCATCTTGTCAGCATCACAGGCCAGTATTATCTCTTCTTCATCAGTATCAAACACAAGTGTAATGCCCTTATTCTCTATGAAGTCTACTACAGATAGGGTAATATCTTCAATGATGGATACAATATTATAATTTCTTAGGTCAATCTTAAAGTAACCAGCATCTATTTTAGAGATATCAATGATGTTATTTGCAAGTTTTATGAGCCTATAGCAATTTTGTTTGACCATATTTATATACTTATAGTACTGTTCATTGTCTATATTGTCTTCCACATTGTTAATATATGGCATTAGCTGAACAACCCCTAGGATTATATTTATGGGAGTTCTTAATTCATGAGATATGGTAGCAAAGAAGTTAGTCTTGATGTCGTCTAATTCCTTTGTCTTTTCCAATAAAACCTCATTAATTTCAATTTGTTTTTCCAATTCCATTATTTGATTTCGCCTTGTCACATCTCTAAAACTGAGTACCTTACCCTTTGATATTCCCCTGTCTATAAATGGGTGTACGATTGTCTCCAATATCCTACCATTTTCCAAATGTATATTACAGGTAAAGCTATTTTGTGCACCCCATAATCTATCCGTAAACATATCAAACTCTTCTCCAGAATTGAGTTTTTCCTTTACCACATTTAAAAAATCATTGATATTGTCAGATAGTACGACTTCGTAGGGTATGTCCCACATTCTTAAAAATGATCTGTTTACATGAATGATACTCTGATCATTCCCCACTACCAAGATACCACTGGCCGACGCTTCCAATATAGCATCCAATATTTCTTTCTTTCTAATATTCTCTGCTTCTAGTTTTACCCTCTTTTCAAATTCTTCCTTTATTTTAATAACCAGACTCTCTAAATTCCTGTTTTTCTTGTCTAGTAATTTATTTAGCCTCATTAAATCCCTATGAGGCTCCTTTAGACTTGTTTGAATAAGGGCCATGTAAATTAAGTAATAGGATATAAACTTAAGTAAAAGCCCTAAAATAATTAATATGTCATTGTAATGTAGGTAGTTGGCGAATAGTGTTTCAGATATGACTGCAAAAGACAAGGAGTAAATTATCAGGGTATTAATCCTATTAAAACCTGAAAACTTTTTTTTAGAAAGATACAAGATACTGAGTAAAAAGGTCCCGGAAATTACATACTCACTTACCCTCTTAAAGACCGTTGGTCCCCACCCATCTATGTAGCAGGCTGGAAAGATATTAGAGTAAAAAATTGTTACTACAATGATCGTAGTAGTGATTAAATAAAAGAAAAAGGCCTGTTTTATACTGTGGCTTTGCTTTACAAAAACTAGGGCAAATAAGAAGGATAGGCTTTCAATAAATCTTGCGGCAATCCAAAGCTGCATAGATATGTTTTCGATATTGT
>JBBAEY010000086.1:0-8780 GCA_041655755.1 Tissierellaceae bacterium | reverse complement strand
GAAATTTGAAGAAGCAATCAAGAGTCAAATGATGCCACCTTGGTTTCCGGTTACAATGGATACTATGAATGCAGACTACGAATTTATCAGTATAGGTCCTAAAATGGAATTGACATTTGATGAGGACATAAGGGTCAAGACCTTTGCCCTCAACCACCCAAATCAAAGCCTTGCATTTAGAATAGAAAAAGGAAATTCTTCTGTAGTTTACTGCACTGATACAGAGCCAGTAGAGGAAGATAGGAAGGCCAAGTTTTACGATTTTTTAAGAGCTGCAGATGTCCTAATATACGACAGCCATTTCACAGACGAGGAATACCATGGCCTAGTAGATGGAGAGCACAAGAAAAAGTGGGGTCATTCCACCTGGGAAGAGGGAGTGAGAATTAGTCGGGAGGCAGATATAGCCTACTTGCTCCTATTTCACCACAAGGAGGACCGTACAGATGAAGAACTGAAGGAAATCCAGCAGCAATCCCAAGGGAAATTTAAAAACTCCCTTGTGGCAATGGAAGGCATGACAATCGAAATAGGAGGTGGTAGTCCTGAAAAAGTGGTCATCAATTATCCACATTAGCATACTGATAGTATTTATACTCTTTATGTATTTTAATAGCTTTGAGACCCTGGACTACAGATTGCAAGACGCCCTATATCAGAAGCAAGAGAGGGGAAATCCGGACATAGTCATCATAGGTATAGACGACGAAAGCCTAGATTTTCTTGGAAGATGGCCTTGGCCAAGGGATTACCATGGAGAATTGGTTAGGATATTGTCAGAAGGGGAACCAGCGGCCATAGGATTTGACATTATTATGTCAGAGCCTTCAAATGATGAATACGAAGACCATTATTTGCTAGAAATGGTAGAGGAAGCAGGGAACCTACTATTTCCCCTATATGGAAACTTTGGCAGCACTGCCAGAAGGGGGAGTCTGGAGGCAGTGAGTGTAACGAGACCCTTTGACCCTCTGGATCAACTATCCTCACTAGGCCATATAAATACACTGATGGACAATGACGGCATAGTGAGAAAGGCCATATTGACCTTTAACTATGAGGGGGAAAAGATAAATAGCTTTTCCTGGGAGCTTTACAGGATTTATCAGGAAAGCTTGGGGAAGGAGCCCATGAAAATGGAGGATATCCCAATGGACCCCTGGCAGCGAACTAGCATAAGATACAGCGGGGAACCTAAATCCATAGAAATGATTCCCTATTACCTGGTGGTTACAGGTGAAATACCGGGAGAATACTTCAGGGATAAGATAGTACTGGTGGGACCTACCGCCATAGGCCTGGCAGATGACTATTACTTTACACCCATGGCACCTCAGGTACCCATGTATGGGGTTGAGATACATGGAAATATCATTCAGCAGCTAATAGAGGGACGGTTTTGGGCGGAAGTGTCGATTCTAGTTCAAATAGGCATTCTTATGATTCTAGGTCTGCTAGGATATTATTTATTTGGGAAATTTAGACCGGGATTGAGCCTGATTATATTGCTAGCTATGTCCCTGGGATTTGTCGCCATATTAAAATACATGAGCCTAGGGGATAGGGGCTATATACTGAGTTTTGTATATCCTATTGGATTTTTGGGGACCCAATATATAGCAGTTTTGGGAGAAAAGTTTATATTGGAACAGTTGGAAAAGAAAAGAGTCACAGATGTATTTGGGAAATATGTGGCTCCTCAAATAGTAAATAAGATATTAGACGAAGGGGAAGAGGGACTACATCTGGGGGGGACTAGAAGGGACATTACGGTCCTGTTTGTAGATATAAGGGGGTTTACACCCCTATCAGAGTCCGCAGAACCTGAAGAAGTGGTATCTATACTCAACGACTACCTGACCCTCTGTGCCCAGTCCATATTTAAATATGGGGGTACACTGGATAAGTATATCGGAGATGCTGCCATGGCAATATATAATGCACCCTTGGATTTGGACAATCACCAGCTAAGGGCAGTGCAGACAGCCTGGGCAATGAAGGAGGGGGCAGGACCCTTGCAGGAGAGACTGGAAAAAAGATTTGGAAGGCTGGTTCGCTTTGGCGTTGGTATCCATACAGGCCCTGCCATAGTAGGCAATATAGGGGCAGACTTCCGTATGGATTTTACAGCCATAGGGGACACGGTCAATACAGCAGCCCGTATAGAGAGCAACAGTCAGGGCGGGCAGATACTCATTAGTGACCAGGTGTATGAGCAGGTAAAGGAACACCTTGAGGTAACGGATATTGGGCTAATAAAGGTTAAGGGGAAGGCCCAGGGATTGCAAGTTTACCAAGTAGACAAGCTATTGACTATATAGGGTATGGACAGTAGTCTATCCATAACCCCAAAATTGGAGGTATAAATATGAATAAGAAAATAATAGCCCTTTTACTTGTGTTGGGTCTTGTACTAGGGGGAATAGGACCATCATATGGAGCCGAAAAGATTTCGGCCAAGTTAATTTCCATGAGTGGAGATGTACAAGTCCTCAGGGCAGGAGGAGAAAAAGCCTTCAAGGCCTTTAAAAATATGAGGCTGACAGAGGGAGACCGAGTCATAACGGGAAGCGATGGAACAGCCAAGATAGAAATGGACGACCAGGTAGTCATTACACTGACAGAGGATACAAAGATATATATATCCGAGCTAAGAGGATCACAGGGAGCAAAGCAGAGTTCAGTAAACCTCCAGGCAGGGGGAGTCGGATCATCGGTAAAAAAGAAACTAGATCAGAATTCTAGGTTTGAAATAAAGACCCCAACGGCAGTCATGGGAGTCCGGGGAACAGAGTTCTTCACCCAATACAGGAATGGAAATATAGACCTGAGGGTAGTAGATGGAGTAGTAGAAGTTAAAATCAATGTAGATAATATAGGAGAAATAACAGGCCTAGGAGCAGGGGAAGGTGAAACCCAGACATTTTTAGTAGAGCCATTAAAGCAGCTTAACTTTAGCGAAGGAGAAAGTGCAGAGGAAGTCAGCCAAAAAGTAGAGACCATAGAGCTAGTGGGACTACCTGAAGACTTCCTAGAAAGAATAACAGAGATATTAGAAGAGGATCCAATGGCCCTACCAGAAGAAATAATAGAGACCATAGAAGAAGCGGTCAAGGAAGCAGTCAAGGCTAGGGAAGAGAGGAAGTCCAAGACCACAGTAGAGGACGAATTCAACCCAGTAGATGAGGAGAAACCCATAGAGGGTCAGGCTCAAGTGGAGGTGCCCAGAACTAGGGAACCAGAACCAGAGCCAAGTCCAGAGCCAGAACCGAGTCCACCACCAGCTTCAACGGGTGGAAGTACACCAAGGCAGGACCCAGTCAGCTTTAGTGCTTATTATTTAGGAGAAGATAAGATAGAAAATGGCCAGGAGATAGAGCAGGATATTGACGGTGGAAGAGTACCTATTTTTATCCCCTTAGTCTTAATTTCAGATGATATAGAAGGTATCTCATATAGCTTTACTAGCTCAGATGAAAATATAGTCTCGGTGATTGAAGATATAGAACTTCAATTTGGATATTTTGGAGGGCCGACAATACAGGTAGCAGCTACGCAAACAGGTACGGGAGAACCCTATGAGAATGGATATTACCAAGACCTATGGATAGAAATTAAAAAGGCAGGAAGTGCCACAATTACTATAAAGGGCTCTAAGACAGGCTATACAAGCAAGACCATATCCTTTGATTTGTTGGTGACAGGAGTGCCAGTAAGCCAGGGGGATTTACAGCTTGTGACAGAGGGTATGAGCTTCGAAGAGGACTTCATGATAAAAATTGGTGAGAATCTTAGTCCTGCAATAGACTACTCTTATCTAGCCTTTAGGACGATCACATCCTCTCCACAGTATATTCCAGTAGAAGATTTTTCAGTTAGGGAAGGTGAGGAATTACTAGAAAGGGGAGAGGAGGATACCTATATATCCTATGGGGATGCTGACACTGGAGACTTTTTATGGTTAGTATTTTACGATCAAGACAAAATGCCAGTAGGATATTGGTTCAGCCAAGTAGAAGATACAGGACAAGGGAGTGGAACAGATCCAGACTCTTATACAGTAAGTTTTAATGCAAATGGTGGGTTGTTTGAGGAAAATGAGCAAGGAGAATTGAACATACCTGTTTTGGACGGGGATACCATAATTGACCTTCCAATCCCAATTTACTTTTCCCAGGTCTTTGTTGGTTGGTACGAGGACTTGGATGATGACGATTCAGTATTTACTTCAGATACCTTAGTGAACGGTGATCTAATTCTTTATGCAAAATGGGAGGAAGAAAATTTTAATCCTCTACCTCTAGATGGTCTAGAGGAAATAGGTGCTTACCTATATAATCAAAAAATGACACTAGAGGATATGGAATTTGAAATTAGTGGGGTAGCTTATATATTAGTTGATGACTTGCCTACAGAATATATAGATATAGAAGATGATTTGGTGGGAATACCATTTGAAGAAAATCCCACACATGAATCGGTTTATTGGCAGAAAGAAAATGACATTTATACAATAAGCATGGTGGGGGCGGAACTAGGATCTGAATATATATTAATAATATTTTATGATGAAGAGGAACAGGCAAGGGCATATTGGTTTGGACAAAATAGTGATGGATAGATTTAATTGTATATCTTAAAAACTAACTGGTATATGATGGGCTTCAAGGATATAATAGGGGTAAAATATGAATAAAGGGACAAGGGCCTGCCCTTGTCCCTTCAAATCTAAAAGGAGATATGAAATGATAGTGTATACAATACCAGGCAGAGAAGATATAGAAATTGAAAACATAGTCCTAGACTACAATGGAACCATAGCAGTAGATGGAAAACTCCTAGAAGGGGTTAGCCACCTGCTAGGGAAGCTAAAGAAGGAGGCCAGCATCTATATACTGACTGCGGATACATATGGAACCGTAGAGGAAGAGTGCAGGGACATTGAAGCAAAGGTCCTGAGCTTCCCAAAGGAAAATGCAGGAAAATCCAAGCAGGATATAGTGAGGGAACTGGGGGGAGAGAAGACCCTAACCATTGGCAACGGCTTTAACGATATACCAATGTTTCAAGAATCCATCTTGTCCATAGGAGTCATAGAAGGAGAAGGGGCCAGCGGCAAATTGCTATTACATGCAGATATAATAAGCAGAAGTATAATTGAGGCCCTGGAAATCATATTGAACAAGGACAAGGTAAGGGCGACCCTAAGAAATTAATAGGCTTTTCATTAATTAGGGTGGTTGGCAGACCTTGGACTATGGGTTATAATTATAGGTAAGATAAATATAAGTCTAGGGTAAGAGGTGATACCATGTATATAGATAATAAGGACATAGAATATATATTACATGAGGTAATTAGTAGCACAAAATCTTTATATAAGGGAAATCTAAAGAAGATATTTTTGTATGGCTCATATGCTCAAAACAAAAACAATGATGAATCAGACATAGACTTTGCGATTTTGGTAGATCTTGATGACCTCGAATTAAAAGAATATGAAAAGGATTTAGACATTATTATGGCAGAAATGGGTTATAAATATATGAAACTGATTTCATTGGTAGATATAAGCTACGATAGGTATAATAAATGGGTTGATATCTTACCCTATTATAGTAATATAAAGAATGAGGGAGTTATCATTTATGAACAATGAAAGCCTAACTCTATCAAAATATAGACTTGAAAAAGCCAAGGAGGATTTAGAATCAGCATATTTGAATCTTCAAAACAATCTTTTGAAGGCATCCATAAATAGATCATATTACTGTATTTTTCATGGGGTCAGAGCAATAAATGCCTTACATTCCTTCGATTCAAAAAAACACTCGGGAGTTATATCATATTTTAACCAACACTTTATTCATACAGGAGAATTTGATAAAGAAGTGTATTCTATCATAAGCACAGCATACAGGATTAGGGAAAGGTCTGACTATGATGACTTTTATATAGTATCGAGAGAAGATGCTCAAAATCAATATGAAAAGGCCAGGTGTTTTTTTATTCTTGTAGATGACTACATTAAAAAGGTCTTGGAATAGTAAGAGGGCGACCCTAAGAAATTAATAGGAAATAAGTCTTGACATTTGGGCCAGTCTGATTATATAATGTGAAGCAATAGAAAAGTCCAATTAAAAAATCAAAGCCTATAGGAGAGAAAAAGATACTAAATACTTATTTTAGAGAGCTAATGTCTGGTGAAAATTAGCATAGGTATAGTATGAAATACTAGTTCTCCTGCAGCCTCACTGAGAAATCTAAATTAGGTGAGGACGGATGCCACCGTTACAGGGATACTGGATGTTAGTCCAGGAAGAGGCAGTTCTCTGCGAATTAGGGTGGTACCACGGATATAACCTTCGTCCCTATAAGTTTATACTTATAGGAGCGGAGGTTTTTTATTTGGGCTAATTCATATATTTGGAGGGATATAGATGTTAAAGGAAGTAAGGATTTTCGACACGACCTTAAGAGATGGGGAACAATCCCCGGGCTGTAGTATGAATATGAGAGAAAAACTTCTCCTGGCAAAGCAATTGGAAAAATTGGGTGTAGATGTCATAGAGGCAGGATTTGCTGCCTCCTCAGAGGGGGACTTTAAATCCGTGCAAACAATAGCCAATGAAATAAAGAATTCGAAGGTGGCTGTCTTGGCTAGGGCTGTTAAATCCGATATAGACAGGGCATGGGAGGCAGTAAAGGGTGCCAAAAACCCTAGAATACATATTTTCATAGCTACATCGGAAATTCACATGAAATATAAGTTGAAGATGAAGCCTGATGAAGTCGTAAATAGGGCTGTGGAAATGGTCAAATATGCTTCTAGCCTGTGTCCAGAGGTGGAATTTTCGGCAGAAGATGCCACTAGGAGCAGTAGCGAATTTCTGGCAGAAATATTTGACAAGGTCATAGCGGCAGGTGCAAAGATAATCAATATACCTGATACAGTAGGCTACACTACGCCCGATGAATTCTATGACTTTATCATGGACATAAGAAGTAAATCAAGCCTATTGGACAGGGTGGAGATTTCCGTCCACTGCCACAATGACCTGGGACTGGGGGTAGCCAACACCTTGGCTGCTGCAAGAGCTGGTGCCACACAATTTGAGTGCACCATAAATGGCATAGGTGAAAGGGCTGGCAATGCAGCACTAGAGGAATTGGTTATGGCTATGGATGTAAGGCAGGATCACTATGGACTAAAGACCAATATAAATACCGAGGAGATAATGAAGACAAGCAATTTACTGACTAGTATTACAGGGGTTCAGGTTCAGCCAAACAAGGCCATAGTTGGTGCCAATGCCTTTGCCCATGAATCTGGAATACACCAGCATGGCATACTGAGCAATCGGGAGACCTACGAGATCATGAAAGCTGAATCTATTGGCATAAGTACAGAAAGCATGGTAGTAGGTAAACATTCCGGCAGACATGCCTTCAAAGACAAGGTGCTTTCCATGGGATATGAACTCAATGAGGAAGAGCTAGAAAGGGCCTTCCTTGCATTTAAAAAATTAGCAGATAGGAAAAAACAAGTCTACGACAAAGACATAGACGCCATCATAACCAGCAGGGAATCCACCCTAGACGACAAGTATAGACTGGTCAGATTTGTAATCAATAGTGGCAATACCATAACTACAACGGCCTCCGTAGTCCTAAATAGTGGGGATAGGGATATAGAGGGGATATCCTCCGCAGAGGGGCCAGTAGATGCCGCCTTCAGTGCCATCGGCAAGTGCCTAGACATAGATGTGGAATTGGCAGATTATTCTATACAATCCCTAACAGAGGGAACAGATGCCCTAGGGTATTCCCTGGTTAAGCTAAGGTATGAGGGCAATCACTATACAGGCAGGGGAACCAGTATAAATGTGGTAGAAGCCAGCATTAGGGCATACTTGAATGCTGTAAATGCTATATACTAAGGAGGGACAAGATATGGCAATGACAATGACGCAAAAAATATTAGCCGCCCATGCAGGCCTTGAAAATGTGGTTGCAGGACAATATATAGAGGCAAAGCTAGATATGGTCCTAGGAAACGACATAACTGCACCTGTAGCCATAAGGGAATTTGAAAAGATGGGTGGCAGGAGGGTATTTCACAAGGAAAAGATTGCCTTGGTGCCAGACCACTTCACACCAAATAAGGACATAAAGTCAGCCGAGCAATGTAGATTTATGAGGGAATTCGCCTATGCTCAGGAGGTGGAAAATTACTTTGAAATAGGTGAGATGGGAATTGAGCATGCCCTCTTACCTGAAAAAGGATTGGTAGTAGCAGGAGATGTGGTTATTGGGGCTGACTCCCATACCTGTACCTATGGGGCCCTAGGGGCATTTTCAACGGGGGTAGGAAGCACAGATATGGCGGCGGGAATGGCAGTTGGCAGGGCCTGGTTCAGGGTGCCGTCTGCGATTAAGTTTAATTTGCAGGGCCAGACTAGCCCATGGGTTAGCGGAAAGGACATAATACTTCATATAATTGGAAGCATAGGAGTAGATGGAGCCCTCTACAAGTCCATGGAGTTTTCGGGAGATGGGGTAGGGAAGCTAACCATGGATGATAGGTTTACTATCTCAAATATGGCAATAGAAGCAGGGGCCAAGAATGGAATTTTCCCAGTAGATGAAAGGACCATAGATTATATGAAGGAGCATTCCAAGAGGGAATTTCACATCTATGAGGCAGATCAAGATGCCATATACGACGAGACATATAATATAGACCTGTCAGACATAAGGCCTACTGTCGCCTTTCCCCA
>JBBAEY010000085.1:0-9017 GCA_041655755.1 Tissierellaceae bacterium | reverse complement strand
TTAATTTTAAAAAAGTTCGTTAAAGTTCGTTGTCGTTCGCTGTTAAAATGTCGTTCGTTAAAGTTCGATGTAGTTCGCTGTTAAAATGTAGTTCGATGTAGTTCGCTGCAAAAATAAAAAAGATAAAATATTTACTTGACATAATACCCAAAAAATTGTAAAAAGTCCAATAAGTACTTAAACATATGCTTTTAACAAAGCAGTGCGAAGGAGGATAGAGCTTGGCAGGCAAAAATAGACATCTTAAATTAAGAGAAAAACCTGCAAGTTATGGGCTTGGCATCAACGCAACAAGGAGCGTGTTTCCCGTATTTGACTCAATAAGTCCAGAGCAAAACAATCTAATTGAAGAGGCATGGTTTGACAGAAAAGATGTTTTTAATAAAACAGAGGGCAAAACTTGAGGAAACAACGATTTTATATTGTTCTTAAATGGATAGAAAAAAAGGAAAAAGGATAAATTAATTATATGACAGGAAATAATTATAACCAAATAGTCAGTTTTATCTGGTCTATAGCAGATGATGAATTAAGAGATGTTTTTGTAAGGGGAAAATATAGGGATGTAATACTTCCCATGACTGTAATAAGAAGGTTAGATACTGTCCTTGAAGAAACAAAAGACAAAGTATTAAAAACGAAAAACAAATTAGATGAAATTGGAGTTTTAAATCAACATGATGCCCTTTGCAGTGCATCTGGGCAAGACTTTTACAATGAGTCTAAGTTCAAAATGAAAGATTTAACCTCAAGAACTAAGAAACAACAACTTGAAGCAGATTTTATAGCTTACTTGAATGGCTTTTCGTCGAATATAAAGGAAATACTGGAGAAATTTAGGTTTAGAGAGCAAATAAAAGTTATGACTGAAGCAGATGTTCTTGGAGGGGTAATAGAAAAATTTGTTAACCCTAAAATAAATTTAGGGCCCAAACCTGTACTTGGTGACACAGGCGATATACTTCTGCCTGGACTTGATAATCATGCTATGGGTACAGTTTTTGAAGAACTAATAAGAAAATTTAATGAAGAAAATAACGAGGAAGCTGGGGAACACTTTACACCAAGAGATGCTGTAAGACTTATGACTGATTTAATGTTTAAGCCTATATCAGATAAAATAAGTGATGGAACTTATCTATGCTATGATGGTGCTTGTGGCACAGGGGGAATGTTGACTATAGCAGATGAAAGACTTAAGGAACTGGGAGAAAAAAATAATAAAAACTTTTCAATACACCTTTACGGTCAAGAAAGTCAACCAGAAACCTATGCCATAGCTAAAGCTGATATGATTTTAAAAGGTGATGGTTCACAAGCTAATAATATATCTTATGGCTCAACCTTGTCTGTAGATGCTAATCCAACTACGGAATTTGATTTTATGATATCAAACCCGCCTTATGGAAAGTCTTGGTCATCTGATGCCAAAAAAATGGGTGGAAGAAATAAATTAACAGATTCTAGGTTTGTGGTTAACTTTGGAGATGAAGAAGAGTTTAGGATGGTTCCTTCTCAATCTGATGGTCAAATGTTATTTTTAGCTAATAATATTGCTAAGATGAAGCATAGTACACCACTTGGTAGTAGAATAGTTCAAGTACATAATGGATCATCCTTATTTACTGGAAATGCAGGAAGTGGAGAGAGCAACTTAAGAAGATATATAATAGAAAATGATTACTTAGAGGCAATAGTAGCCCTACCTGAGAATATGTTTTATAACACAGGAATAGCTACTTATGTTTGGGTTCTTTCTAATAGGAAAGAAGATAGAAGAAAGGGTAAAATCCAGTTAATAGATGCTACTAGCTTTAAAAAACCTCTTAGAAAAAATCTAGGTAATAAAAACTGTGAAATATCAGAAGAATTAAGAGAAGAAATAATGAAAATGTATTTAGACTTTGAAGAAAATGAATTCAGTAAAATATTTGATAACGAAGAGTTTGGATACTATGAAGTAACAGTGGAAAGACCACTGAGATTAAGGGTAAACTTAAGTCAAGAAAATTTAGACAAGCTAGAAGAAAGTCTAAAGAAGAATGACAAATATATATATGACTTAGTATTAAAATTAAAAGAAGAAGAGGGAAAAGAAGAATATTTAGACTATAACCTATATATAGAAAAACTAGAAAATCTAGCAAAAGAACAGGATGAAAAGTTTTTAGCTAGGCATAGAAAACTTATACAGGATAACCTAACTATAGCTGATGAAAATGCTAAAAAGGTGATAAAGTCCTTAAAGAAAAAAGGAAACGAAAATCCTCTCTATGGAGTATTTAAAGAGGATGATTTATATATAGAATATGAACAGGATACAGAGCTAAGGGATACAGAAAGGATTCCTTTAAATTATGATGGAGGAATAGAAGGTTTTTTCAAAGAAGAGGTTCGACCATATGTTGAGGATGCTTGGATAGATGAAAGTAGAACTAGGATAGGCTATGAAATAAGTTTTACAAAATACTTTTATAAGCCAGTAAAATTAAGGTCATTGGAAGAAATAGTAGAAGATATAAAAGCTTTAGAAGAAAAAACAGACGGCTTATTAGATGAGATAATAGGGGGCTAGATAGAAATGAAATTTAAGCCTTATGAAGAATATAAAAAAGTAGATCTACCATGGATAGATGAAATACCAAGTCATTGGGAGATAAATAAAGTAAAATATTTATGTAGAATAAATACAGGTACGAAAGATACTATAGATAGAGTAGACGATGGTTTATATCCATTTTTTGTAAGGTCTAAAAAAGTATATAGAATAAATTCTTTTTCTTATGATGGCGAAGCTGTATTAACTGCAGGAGATGGAGATATAGGTGAAATTTTTCATTATATAGATGGAAAATTTGATTATCATCAAAGAGTATATTTGTTTAGTCAATTTAGAAATATTAAACCGAAATATTTTTATTATTACTTAAAATCAAATCTAAAAAATGGAATAGTAATGTATACAGCTAAAACAACTGTTAATTCACTAAGATTGCCGTGGCTAAAAAATTTTAATTTTGTATTACCCCCAAAAGAAGAGCAGGATAAAATAGCAGCTTTTCTAGACCATAATCTAGCTAAAATAGATAAGTTTGTAGAGCTAACAGAAAGGCAGATAGAGCTTTTAAAAGAGCAAAAGGAAGTTATAATTAATGATGCTGTAACTAAGGGAATAGATAAGAATGTAGAGTATAAGGACAGTGGTATAGATTGGATAGGAGAGATACCATCGCATTGGGAAGTTATTAGATTGAAGTATATTAGTAAAATTTTAAACGGTGCTACTCCAAGTAGTAGTGTGCCAGAATTCTGGAATGGAGATATTTCTTGGATAACTCCTAAGGATTTATCTAAAGTAACTAAATGTATATATGACTCTGACAGAAAAATAACAAGTGAAGGGTATAAAAGTTGTTCCACTTCATTAATTCCTGAGAATAATATAATAATGGCAACTAGAGCACCTATAGGTAGTATAAAGATAAATAAAACAGAAACAACGATAAATCAAGGATGTAAAGCTATTTTAGTAGATAAAAGTCTAATTGATTTAAATTACTTATATTTTTCATTAAATAATTCTTTAGAAGAATTACAATTTCTAGGAAATGGATCCACATTTGTTGAACTATCAGCATATAGTTTATCTCAGTTTAAAATAAATATTCCCCCCAAAAAGGAACAAAAAGATATTGTAGCTTATATTGAAGAAGAAACTAATAAAATAGACAGGACTATAGAGCTTTATAAAAAACAAGTAGAGTTAATTAAAGAATATAGGACAAGCTTAATATCAACGGCAGTTACTGGGAAAATAGATGTAAGAGATTTTCATATAGTTTAGAAAGGGGTGAATCAATTGTTTACTAATACTAAAGAATCGGGATTTGAAGATATAATTGTTGACTATCTTGTAGGAATCAATGGATATGAACTTGGGAATACAGAGGATTATAATTTAGATTTCGCCATAGATGAAGAAAGGCTTATAAGATTTTTAGATTCTACTCAGCCTGATCAGGTAAAACTTTTAGATATAAAGGAAAATGAGCATAGTAAGAAACAATTCTTTGATAGATTATCAAAAGAGATCACTAAAAGAGGTATTATTGATGTACTTAGAAATGGTATCAAAGTATATCCAGCTGATTTAATAATGTTTTACTTAACTCCATCAGATAGGAACCAAGAATCACAAAAAAACTTTAATAAGAATATTTTCTCAGTAATTAGACAACTCCAATATTCTAAAACAAACAGAAGGCTAGCTCTTGACTTAGCCATATTTGTAAATGGGCTGCCTATTATCACAATGGAGCTAAAAAATACCCTTACAGGTCAAAGTTATAAAGACGCAATCTATCAATATAAAAATGATAGAGATCCCAGGGATCCAATATTTCAATTTAAAAGAGCTATAGCCCATTTTGCTTTGGATGATAATGAGATTTATTTTTGTACTGAATTAAAGGGAAGTAAATCATGGTTTTTACCTTTTAATAAAGGATATAGAGGAGGAGCAGGCAACCCCATCAATGAAAACGGTATTAAGACAGAATACTTATGGAAGGAAGTATTAGATAAACATGAACTTACTAATGTTATAGAGAATTATGCTCAACTTGTAGTAGAAGTGGATGAGGAAACCAAGAAGAGGAAAGAAAAACAAATATTTCCCAGATATCATCAGTGGGTTGTAGTTAAAAAAATATTAGCTGATGTTTACAATAACGGCGTTGGCAGAAAATATTTAATTCAACATAGTGCTGGAAGCGGGAAAAGTAACTCTATCGCATGGACAGCTCACCAGCTTGTATCTCTGGAAAAAGATGGCAAGAACTTAATAGACTCAGTTTTAATAGTAACTGATAGAATTGTACTTGATAAACAAATTAGAGATACTATAAAGCAATTTATGCAGGTGTCATCAACTGTTGGGCATGCTGAAAGCTCTGCTGATTTAACTAATCTTATCCAGGAAGGAAAAAAGATAATAATAACAACTGTACATAAGTTTTCATTTATTCTTGAGCAGATAGGCACATCTCATAAAAATAACAAATTTGCTATTTTGATTGATGAAGCACACTCAAGTCAAAGTGGATCCTTATCTGCTAATATGAATATAGCTTTATCTGGACTTGACCAAGAAGAGAGCACAGAAGATAAGATAATAAAAATATTAGAAGGTAGAAAGATGCTTGATAATGCATCTTATATTGCATTTACTGCTACACCAAAAAATAAAACATTGGAGATGTTTGGTGAAAGGGTAGAAAAAGATGGCGAAGTAAAACATATCCCCTTTCACAACTATAGCATGAAGCAAGCAATAGAAGAAGGCTTTATCCTTGATGTATTGCAGTATTATACTCCTTTAAAATCCTATTATAAATTAGCTAAAATAATAGAAGATGATCCCGAATTTGATAGCAAAAAAGCACAAAGAAAGCTAAAGAGTTATGTTGGATCGCATGAGTATGCAATAGGTGAAAAAGCAAAAATAATAGTTGATCATTTCCATGAACAGGTTATAAATAAAGGCAAGATTAACGGACAGGCCAGAGCTATGGTGATAACTTCAAGTATTTCAATGGCTATAGAGTATTTCTATTCTATTGAAAAGGCGTTATCTGAGAGGAAAAGCCAATACAAAGCTATAGTTGCTTTTTCTGGTGAAAAGGAATATAATGGAATAAAACTTACCGAAGGCAAAGTTAACGACTTTCCATCTTCACAAATAGAAAAGAAAATCAAGAAAGACCCTTATAGATTCCTGGTAGTAGCAGATAAATTTCAAACAGGATATGATGAGCCTCTTTTGCATACTATGTATGTAGACAAGCCATTATCAGATATTAAGGCAGTGCAAACTTTATCCAGATTAAATAGATCTCATCCTGGAAAGACAGATGTATTTATTTTAGATTTTATAAATGATGCTGATACTATAAAAGAAGCATTTCAAGAGTATTATACTACAACAATCTTAGCTGAAGAAACAGATCCCAATAAATTATACGATATTCAAAGTGAATTAGAAAATCTTCAGGTTTACACAGAATATCATATAGAAAATATTGTTGAAATGTATGTTAATGGTGCTGGTCGTGAAAAATTAGACCCTATTTTAGATACATGTGCAAACACTTATAAAAAATTAGATGAAGACGAGCAAATAGACTTTAAAGGTAATGCCAAAGCCTTTACCAGGACTTATGGATTTCTCGCATCTATTCTTACTATTGGCAGTGTTGAATGGGAAAAATTAAATATATTTTTAAGACTACTAATTCCAAAACTTCCAACACCTAAAGGTGTAGATTTATCAAAAGGGATTCTGGAATCAATAGATTTAGATAGCTATAGAACTGAGGCTAAACGGACATTGTCTATAGTTTTAGAAGATCAGGGAGATTATGAAATAGATCCAGTACCAACATCAGGGAAGGCTTACATGTATAGCCCTGAATTAGATTATTTAAGCAATATTCTTGATTCGTTTCATAATTTGTTTGGGGATATTGAATGGAAAGATGAAGATCAGGTAAAAGATCAGATTGCTTCAATTCCCAGGCTCGTAGCCAAAGATCGTGCATATCAAAATGCTATGAAAAACTCAGATAAACAAAATGCAAGGCTGGAAAGCGATAAAGTGTTAAAAGACGTTATTGGAAGGATGATGAATGATAATATAGAAATCTATAAACAGTATAGTGATAACGACTCTTTCAAAGAATGGCTTTCAAATCTTGTGTTTGATGTGACATATCAGGCTGGAGGCAAAACGATTAGTGATGATTTATAGATTTAATAAGAATAAGAGTTTGGATATAAATATTGCTTTAGATTATCTTTTGGAAATAAAATGCGGTTCAGATATGGACTCGCTATGATAAATAATAGAGGAGAATGTTATGTCAAAATATCAAGTCAATAATATTACCGTGGACGCCTTATTAAGTTGGATTGAAAGTGATCAAATTGCAATTCCCGAGATTCAAAGGCCTTTTGTTTGGAAACCTACTAAAGTTAGAGATTTAATCGATTCGTTGTATAGAAAATTTCCAATAGGTTATATTATAATATGGGAAAACTCTAATGTAAAACAAAAAAGTGGAGAAACAGCACAAGGGAAAAAAATAATAATTGATGGGCAACAGAGGCTAACAGCTCTATCAGCAGCTTTAAAAGGTAATGATGTTTTTGATGATAAGTACAAGAAAAAAAGAATAATTATTTCTTTTAACCCAAAAGAAAATAAGTTTGCTGTTGCAGACGCTGTTACAAAAAACAGTACTGAATGGATTTACGATATCAGCACTTTGTTTTCAAACAGTTTTAGTAGTTATGATTTTGTTAAGGAATATGAGCACATGAATCCTGGTATAAAAGCAGCAGAAATAAACGAAACTATAACCAGAATTGTTGGCATAAAAAACAACCAACTTGGTATAATAGAACTGTCTCATAAAATGGAAATAGATGATGTAACTGATATATTTATTAGGATCAACTCAACTGGTATAGAATTAAGTCAAGCTGACTTTGCTATGTCTAAAATTTCTTCCAATGAGGTCTATGGAGGCAATGACATCAGAAAACTGATAGATTATTTCTGTCATTTAATGAACAATCCTGCAGATTATGACAATATAAGAAAAAATGATAAAAGCTTTTCTGACTCAAAACTATTTAATAGTATAAAGTGGGTTAAAGATTATAATGATAAAATATATGTGCTTGAATATTCTGATATTTTAAGAGTAGCATTTACGTATAAATTTAAAAGAGGTAAGCTTTCAGAATTAGTCGAATTATTGTCAGGCAGAAATTTTGAAACAAGACAATATGAAGATGAAATTGCTAAGCAAACCTTTCTTGATCTTAAAGATGCTGTTTTGGAAGTGATTAATGAGACAAAATATAAAAGATATTTGATGATTTTAAAATCAATAGGCATTGTAAATAAAACATTTGTAATGTCACGAGGTGTTATTAACTTTGGATATATTTTATACCTAACCTTACGAGAAGCAAAAATGAATCAGGCAGAGATAGAAAAAATTGTTGGGAAATGGATAGTTATGTCTATGTTAACACAAAGGTATTCAGGTTCACAGGAATCAATTTTTGATAGCGATATAAAAAAAATAGATGAAAACAACGCAGTTGAGGTATTAAATAGTATAGAAGAAGGCGATATGTCAGATGCATTCTGGAACACTAAGCTTTTAAATGATTTGAGTACATCGACTAAAAATCCTCAGTATACAGTATATTTAATGTCAAAAATCAAAAATGGTGTTAAAGGGTTTTTGTCAGCGAATCTTACTATCAGAGATATGTTTGAAGGTAAAGGTGACACACATCATATATTTCCAAAAAACTATTTGATGAAAAACGGTATTAATAAAAGAGGTCAGTATAACCAGGTAGCAAACTATGTATGTACGCAAGCAGAAATCAATAATGCGATAAGCGATAAGTCTCCAAAGGATTATTTTACAGAGAAGATAAAACATTGCAAAGGAGAAATTCCTCTAAAGTATGGAGGGATAAGCGATTTAGACGAGCTTAATAAAAATCTGGAAGATAATGATATACCAGCTGAAATCACAAATCTTGAAGCAGATGGATATGAAGAATTTTTAAACAAAAGAAGATTATTGATGACAAAAAGTATAAAAAACTTTTATAAGTCGTTATAGATTTAAATATTGCGATTATAATAGGAATAAATTTGAAAGAATTGGTTTTTAAATAGTAGCAGGAGATGAACACTTTTATGGAATGTCGTCAGGTGGCAAGTTTGCATTAGACATATTTAGTCAAGATTCAATAGGATCTAAAGAAATATTTTTCTGTTATGCGAGATGGCATTGATAGGGGTGCAATGTATGCATCTTTTACTCACATAACTGAATAAAAATGGGAGGATAAATGAGCAATATCACTTTGGACTTAAATGAATATGAACTTTTTGAGGAAAAGTCGTTAGTGATTGACAAAAGATT
>JBBAEY010000084.1:0-9236 GCA_041655755.1 Tissierellaceae bacterium | reverse complement strand
CCATGCTATGACTCTAAGATTCTTACCAGAATTTTTGATACCTGGTGGAGATATAGATATTTTAGTAAGCTCGAAATCATATAAAAGTATTATAAAAAAAATTCCTGATATCTTACTGTCGAATAGTTGCTTGATTGTACAAATGAGTATTACCAATAATACATCGACAATTTATTTTATAATTAGGCATAATAATTTAAAAATGCCGTTAATATTAGATATTAGAACTGACATCATAAAACAAGGTTATTGGTTAGCTAACTTCGAATTTTTTAAAGCACATAAAATGTTATATTTAGATGAAAATAATTGTTACAATCTTTCACCAGAATCTGAAGCAGCTTTTTTATTGTGTAGAAATACTTTTGATGACAGAAGATTGGATTTAAAGCACAAACAATTGTTAAAAAACTTAAAAGGGATAGATATTCAGCAAAGACTTGAGTTTTTTCCTATAAAAGTTCTTAGTGATATAACTAATACACCCATTCTTGATTGGGGAGGTTATTTGAGACCAGATTTTAAGTTAAGTCTGAAACTCAAAAGATATAAAAATAAAATAAAAAATGTATTTAATATAACTAATTTTAATACACCAAAACATATTGCTTTGTTAGGGCCTGATGGTGTAGGGAAAACAACTATTGCAATTAATATTCATGAATTGTTGTCACCATTTGGTAAAGTTACATGGTTACATTATTATCAAAACGTTAATAGTGTAGAGGTTAATAATAACAATGAAAAAATCCCAAAAGGGAAGTCATTAATTAAAAATTTAATTGATAGTACTAATATGGGAATATTTTTATCTTTTTTAATATTTATGATTCGAAGGCATTATAAAATGCTGCGTGATTATAGTGATAATAGATTTATTGTTCATGATAGATTTTTGGTTGATTATTTCTTAAAAAAGAATAGGAAAAGAAATATTAGTATTAGTAACTGGTTTTCGCATTTTTTCAGATACATATCTGCAGATAAAATGGCCTTGCAAATAGTTCTTCAAGATCATAGTGGACCTATAATCTTGCGGAAACCTGAATTATCTGGTACCGAAATAGATTGGATTTACAATTTCTTAACAGTAGGATTAAGCTCTAAATATAAAAATGTAATTTTTTTGGATATTACTAAAACAAATAATTCAGAAGAAGTGGTAGAATTATGTATCGAAAATATTTCGAACAAAATAATTAGTAGTTTCAAAAATGGGTTTTAGAAAAAACTAGTAATGAGTCAAATGATTTTTATGCTTATATAGGAATGTTTTAAATTATAGTTATTAATTTAATCATATTTGTTTAAATTTATATCTAAATTCATTCCTAGCATTTTTTTAAAATCTATCAAAGCCATATATTATCAGGTTAAATAACAGGGAATATAAATAAAATTATTTTGATA
Source organism: Tissierellaceae bacterium (assembly GCA_041655755.1). Taxonomy (GTDB): domain Bacteria; phylum Bacillota; class Clostridia; order Tissierellales; family Tissierellaceae; genus JAAYFT01. The sequence goes on along the minus strand of JBBAEY010000084.1, from coordinate 7,826 downwards.
GAGGTGTATCTAGTTGGGAAAATATACTTTTGTTAGTATAAATTTTAAGAACTTTAGCAGGATAATTAAATCGAATTACTATAGGTTTTTTTATACAGATAAAAAGTTATTAAAAATGCTTTATAAAAAAAGAATTGGTAAGGATCTAGATTTAGAGAACCCAACTACATTCAATGATAAGCTGCAATGGCTAAAGCTTAATTGGTATGAACCAATAGTGACTAAATATGTAGACAAGTATGAGGTAAGAGAAGTAATTAAGAGAAAAATTGGCGAAGAATATTTAAATGAACTTTTAGCAGTATATGATTCAGTGGATGATATAAACATAGATAAATTACCAGATAAATTTGTTTTAAAGGCAAATCACAGTTCAGGACAAAATTTGATTGTAATCGATAAAAATAAGATAAATTGGGATAAAGAATTTAAAAACATGAGAAGATGGCTTAAAACAAATTATTACTGGTCAAAGAGAGAATGGGTTTATAAGGATATAAAGCCAAGAATTATAGCAGAAAAATATATAGAAGATCTAGCAACAGGTAAGGAAGATGTTTATAAAATTTTCTATTTTCATGGAGAACCAAAGTTTTTATACGTAGAAAATGATATGAAAATGCTATCGGACTTTTATGATATTAATTGGAATAAGTTAAATGTTACTCAACATTATGAAAGCAGTAAAACTATTAGGGAAAAACCTAAAAATATTGATTTATGCTTCGAATTAGGAAAGAAACTAGCAGAAGCATTTCCACATGCAAGGATAGATTTTTATATTATAAAAGGGAGGATTTTATTTAGCGAAGTCACTTTTTTTAACTGGAGTGGTTTGTCAAAATTTAATCCTGAGGAATATGATGAACTATTTGGAAGTTATTTAGATTTAACTACAATAATTGATAAAAGATATACACCAAAGATATGTAAAGGAGAATCAAATTGAAAATATTTACCACAGGCGTAGCAGGCTTTATAGGCTTTCATCTATCAAAAACCTTACTGAATAAAGGTTACACAATGATAGGAATAGACAGTATAAACGACTACTATGACACTAATTTAAAAGAAGATAGACTAAGTGTACTAGAGCAAAACCATGACTTTATCTTCCATAAGATAGACCTTAAAGATAAAGACTCCATAGATAATATATTTAAAAAATATAGACCAGACTATGTAATAAATCTAGCAGCACAGGCGGGGGTTAGATATTCCATAGAAAATCCCTATGCCTATGTAGATTCAAACCTAATAGGGTTTATGAACATACTAGAAGCATGCAGGAACTATCCAGTAAAACACCTACTCTATGCTTCATCATCCTCAGTATACGGAGGAAATAAGATAGCACCTTTTTCAACAAACCATAATGTAGATCATCCTGTTTCCCTTTATGCAGCAACAAAGAAGTCCAATGAACTAATGGCACATACATATAGTCATCTATATAAGATACCGACAACAGGCCTTAGATTTTTTACAGTATATGGTCCCTGGGGTAGACCTGATATGGCATATTATTCCTTTACCAAAGATATTTTAGAAGAAAGACCTATTAAGGTATTTAATCATGGCAATATGGAAAGAGATTTTACCTATATAGATGACATAGTAGAGGGAATAGTAAAACTAATAGATAGGATACCTGTGCCTAATAAAAATTGGGATGAAAGCAAAGATGATTTATCTACAAGCTTTGCACCCTATAAGATATACAACATAGGAAACAACAATCCAGTAAAACTAATGAGATTTATAAATGCCTTGGAAAAGGCCATAGGAAAAGAAGCAGAAAAGATATATATGGACATGCAGCCAGGGGATGTAGTTAGGACCTATGCAGATGTATCAGACCTAGAAAGAGACATAGGATTTAGACCAGCTACATCTATAGAGGAAGGATTACAGAAATTTGTGGATTGGTATATGGAATACTACAAGGTTAAATAAAAGTTAAAATAGTTAATTAAGGTACAAGCAATATAAATATTGATAATATATGACGATACACCTAAAAGACACCTAAAAGACAGCTAAAAGAAAACTTAATTACTTGAAATAAGGGGGACAAAATCAATGAAAATAACAGTAGCAGGAGCAGGATACGTAGGACTAGCCAATGCAGTACTACTAGCACAGCACAACGAAGTAAAAGTACTAAATAGAAGTCCTGAAAAAGCTCAAATGATAAATCAAGGTAAATCGCCAATATCAGATATAGAAATAGAAGACTATCTAGAAAATAAGAAATTAAACTTAATAGCAACCACAGACAAAGAATTAGCATACAAAGAAGCAGAATATATAGTCATAGCCACACCAACGGACTATGACCCAAACAAAAACTATTTTGATACATCAAGCGTAGAGTCAGTAATAGAAGATATACTCACAATAAATCCAAAGGCGACAATGATAATAAAATCCACAGTGCCAGTAGGATACACAAAGGAAATAAAGAAAAAATATCAAATAGAAAATATAATCTTCTCACCAGAATTTTTAAGAGAAGGAAAAGCCCTATACGACAACCTATATCCATCGAGAATAATCATAGGAGAACAATCAGAAAAAGCAAGGGTATTTGCAAACCTACTAAAAGGAGGAGCTATAAAAAAAGACATGGAAGTACTATATACAGACTCCACAGAAGCAGAAGCCATAAAACTATTTGCTAACACCTACCTAGCCATGAGAGTAGCCTTTTTTAATGAATTAGATTCCTATGCAGAAGTAAGGGGACTAAATACAAAACAAATAATAGAAGGGGTAGGCCTAGACCCCAGGATAGGAAGTCACTACAACAACCCATCCTTTGGATACGGAGGATACTGCCTGCCAAAAGATACAAAACAATTATTAGCCAATTACAAAGACGTACCACAAAACATAATGTCAGCCATAGTAGATGCCAATAGGACAAGGAAAGACCATATAGCAGACATGATAGTAAAAAGAAACCCAAAAGTAGTAGGCATATACAGGCTAACAATGAAAACAGGGTCAGATAACTTTAGACAATCAGCCATCCAAGGAGTAATGAAAAGAATAAAGGCTAAGGGTATAGAAGTAGTAGTATATGAACCAGTATTGGAAAAAGATCATTTTTATAACTCAAGAGTAATAAAGGACATAGAAGAATTTAAGAAAATATCAGATGTCATAGTAGTAAACAGAACAGATGAAACCATGAAAGATGTAGAAGATAAGATATATACAAGGGATTTATATAGTAAGGATTAGGAGAAGGCAAGTAGATAAAAATTTGGAAATCTTAGTACTAGCAAATAATAAATAAAAATATGGAGGAGATATAGTTGGATATATTAGGTAAAAAGATAATAATTTTTGGGTTTGGGGAGTATCAAAACCTTCTAGAGGAAATTTTACCTTATGAAATAAAGATTAGTTATTATATTGATAATAATATTAATAAGCAAGGTAAAATTTATAAAGGAAAACGAATTTTTGAGCCGGAATATATAAAAACTGAAGATCCATCGGAAATACTTGTAATTATTAGTAGTTTAATTCATTACGATGAAATGAGCCAGCAGTTAATTGAATTTGGATTGATTGAACATATAAATTTTACAAGTAGTCATGCAGTTTCGATGGAATTATTAGCAAAAGATAGTAACCTTAAGGTACTGCATGCGGATCGAGTAAAAAAGCTTTATAATTTAGACTTTGACATGGAACTCGATTTTTTACCCATAATGGGTAAAATAATGATGTATACTATGACTAATGCAACTAGAATGTATAATTTATATAAGGCTGTGGAGTATATTGTGAATAATCAAATAGATGGAGATATAGTAGAATGTGGAGTGTGGAAAGGGGGCTCTTGTATGGTGGTAGCACATTCGCTACTAAGTTTTGGTGAAGACAACAGGAAGATATATATGTATGATACATTCGGTGAGGGATTTATTGAAGACAAAAACAAAATTGATACCCGTTTACAAGGATTTCAAGAGCCATCAAATAATCAAATTGGCAAAGACTTTAATTTTATGGGTCATGTTCGCCTGGCTACCGAACAAGAAGTTAAACAGAATCTAGTTTCAACAAAGTACCCGATTGATAATATAATAACAGTAAAAGGAAGGGTACAAGATACTATACCAGATGTAATACCGGACAAAATAGCCCTTCTTAGACTTGATACGGATTGGTTTGAATCTACTTATCACGAATTAAACTATCTATATAATAGAATCAGCAAAAATGGAATTCTTATAGTTGATGATTATGGATACTCGAGGGGCTCTATGTCTGCTGTAAATAGATATTTTGAAGAGAATAATATTCAAATGTTATTGACTAAGATGGATAGTTATGCGAGGATTGGGATAAAAATATAAGGTATGTATAAAGGTTATGATAGATTGTACTATAAATAGGCTATACCAAATAAAACAGAGAAATTGTGAAAGGTGTATAATAAAAAACATGATATACAGTTAAAAGGGGTGGACAGGCAAGTTCGATTACTTAAAAGAATACTGCAAAGTTGTTTATTTGGAAAGGACAAAGGGAATATCAAGTACACAATTGAGGGCACAAAACAATGGGGTTATTAAATTAGGTGTTGTGGACTATGGTAGAATAGCAAATAGATTTATTAAGGAGTCCAAGTTTGTTAGTGGAGTAAACGTCGAGGGTGTATTTGGCCCCAATAAAGCATCCCTTGAAAATTTTGTTCAAAACCATGAGTTGGGTTTTTATTCCTTAGAGTATGATGGTTTTCTTGTTAAGATAGATGCTGTTTATACAGTGTAAATGATGGATTAGCGATTTGAGTATGTGAATAAATACAAATTCCTATGAAGAAGTAGCAAGTTCAAAAAATGATTGATAAAATCAAGGGGTGAATTAAATGCAATTAACCATACAAAACAAATTAATAGGCAAAGACTCTCCCACCTTTGTCATAGCAGAGCTATCGGCAAATCATCTTCAAAGCTTTGATAATGCTGCTGCCATAGTTAAGGCTGCCAAAGATGCAGGAGCGGATGCAGTGAAGCTGCAAACATATACACCAGATACTATTACCCTAGACTGTGATAATGAGTATTTTCAAATCAAGCAAGGTACCATTTGGGATGGGACAACCCTTCATAGATTATATCAGGAGGCCTACACTCCTTGGGATTGGCAGCCCAAGTTAAAGAGAATTGCAGAAGACGAGGGACTAATATTTTTCTCCTCACCTTTTGATAATACTGCTGTGGATTTTTTAGAGGAACTAGATGTACCTGCCTACAAGGTGGCTTCATTTGAGATTACGGATATACCCCTTATTGAATATATGGCGTCTAAGGGAAAACCTATGATTATATCTACGGGTATTGCTAGCCTAGCAGATATAGAAGAGGCAGTCATGGCCTGCAAAAGGATGGGAAACCACCAGATTATTTTACTCAAATGTACATCTGCATACCCCTCCCCCTTGGAAGATATAAATCTTAGGGTCATTCCAAATCTAAAGGAGACCTTTGCTGCAATAGTAGGGCTTTCTGATCATACCCTAGGACATACTGTAGCTCTAGGTGCCGTTGCCTTAGGGGCTAAGGTGGTCGAGAAGCATTTGACCCTAAAGAGAGAAGACGGTGGCCCCGATGCTCAGTTTTCCATGGAGCCCCATGAGTTTAAGGAAATGGTAACTAGAATAAGGGAGCTAGAGTTGGCACTGGGGGAAGTTACCTATCAATTGACAGAAAAACAAGTCAATAGCAGGGAGCATTCCAGGTCACTATTTGTAGTGAAGGATATAAAAGCTGGCGAAATATTCACCTCTGCCAATATAAGGAGCATTAGGCCAGGTTTTGGTCTGCCGACAAAATATATGGGTGATATTGTAGGTAAAAAGGCTAGAAAAGACATTGCAAGAGGAACGCCCCTAGATTGGAGCCTCTTGGAATGAAAAGGATAGTCATTCGTACATTAGCTGGAAAAGACATTGGATTCGGGCACTTTTATAGGTGCCTTTCTTTAGCTAGTGCCTTGAAAATGACAAGTGACGATATTAGAATTACCTTTATAATAAATACTGCCCTAGTAGACTTAATAAAGGTTAGTGACCTAGATTATATAGTGAGCGATTTGCTAGAAGGTGATATAAGCATAGTTGAGGGTCTTAATCCTGACCTATTTATATTTGATTCATACCTGGGCGACGATTATTATTTAAAGTCCATTAAAGGGCAGACAAAACTGATGTTAATAGACGATAACAATGATATATATGATTCATCCATAGCCGACATTATCTACAATGGCAATCTACATGGTGAGGCCCTGGGATATAGGTATGTGGATAATCAAATTAGGCTTATAGGGCCTAAATACCTGATTATGAAGGAAGAGTATTGGAATAGGGGCAAACCTAGGACCGAGGGACATGGAATCCTCATCACAACAGGTGGAACGGATAGATATAAGCTTGCATTAAATATATTGCAATGGATAGGGGATATGGACCTAAAGATAAGGGTAATCATAGGTCCTGGCTATGAAGCGGATTACATAGGAGAAATTGAGGATAGAATTGGTCCAAATACTGAACTTATCCACAGGCCTAATAGTTTAAAGAACTATATAAATACCTCAGGCCTAGTGGTCACTGCAGGAGGCAGCACTGTCTATGAGGTACTATCCCAGGGAAAGACACCCATAGTATTTAGTATTGCAGATAATCAGGATATCCTGTGTAGAGAATTGGCAAAAAGGGGAGTGCCATATCTGGGCAAGTATCCCGATATTGATTATCATAAATTAGCCAGTATAATTAAAGATATAGGAAGTATTGACCCTTATCCATCTAAGGAGTTATTTGACCTAATAGATAGGCAGGGTGCCTTGATTGTCGCCAGGGCAATATTTAATAGTATTTAGGCTAGGTGAATTTATCTAGGCCTAGTGAAATAATAGGAGAATGCCATGCCATCAGTGAGAGTAATCCCAAGTAAAATTGAAAACATGCCCACTATAGAGGTCAGCTTAGCTGGGAAGAGAATTTTATTTTATCAGAAATAATAAATTTAATATTAAGGGGAGGGAAAATGGCTTATATATATCAGTACCATTTAAAGGATTTACATTCAAGATTGAATATTGATTTAGTTGAATACAGTGAAAGTATTGAATTTGTATTAAGGAAAGTTTTTGATGTGAATTTAAAAAATAGTATTGTCAAAGATAAATACTTTGAGTTCAGGTTATATAAAGCTGTTTCAAAAAAGATGCTCCAAAAGATGGGGATTAGATTAAAAGCCGATGTAAATATAAAGATTGAATCTTCTGGTTTTATAAGAAGAAAGCAAGTACTTTATGCAATAGCTTATCCACCTGAAGATATTAATATGAATTATATTCATGTCGAGTTTATTGATTCGACACTTATAGACGATTCCATGGAATATTTGAAAAGGGCAAAGCAATTTGTAAAAATTAGAGAAAAAAAGTTATTAAATAATATAAATGAAGAAATCGTTAAAGGTTATTATATTGATATTTTAGAAGCATATATAGATGTAGGCACATTTGCTAGGATTTTTGGATATATAGAAAATGTAAGTTGTTTTTTTATAAAAGGTTATCTTAGACGATATTATGAAAATGAATTTATAAAAGGGGAATTTGAGAAAACTGTTTTACTAGAAAAGGGATTTGATGTTCAGTATGTTGAGAACAAGGAGAAAATTGATAAGCAGAACTGTTTATGGTAATATCTAAATACAACTTTTGGCAACCAAAAATACAATTTTCATATAGATAAATAAAAAAGTAATTGCCAGCACCAAACCAATAAT
>JBBAEY010000083.1:0-9382 GCA_041655755.1 Tissierellaceae bacterium | reverse complement strand
CCTGAGAAATGCCACCCTGGCCTTGGTAATATAGGCCTTCTCCTTGAAGTTTTCTGTATAGCTAAGGCCATGATAGGCGGGGTCCCTATCTACTAGGTGATAAAACTTACCGCTTTCCCAATTAAATTTCCCTCCATCTACTATTATCCCCCCTACGCTGGTGGCGTGACCGTCTAAAAATTTCGTAGTTGAATGGATTATTATATCGGCTCCATATTCAAGGGGCCTGCATAAATAAGGGGTTGCAAAGGTATTATCTATTACGAGGGGTATGGCATTTCTATGGGCTATATTTGCTATTCTCTCAATATCCAGCAGCTCTACTCCAGGATTGCCTAGGGTTTCCCCAAAGATTAGCTTGGTATTCTCCCTAATCTTAGCTTCTATCACCTCATCTGCCGCATTGTGTTCTACAAAGGTCACCTCAATTCCCAACTTCTTTAGGGTTGAGGTAAATAGGGTATAGGTCCCACCATACAGATTGTTCATGGCTACAATATGTTCCCCCGCATTGCAAATGGTTAATATGGCTAAAAATGTTGCCGATTGACCTGAGGCCGTACCCAGGGCACCAACTCCACCTTCCAATTCAGCTATCTTTTTCTCAAATGCCTCAACTGTTGGATTGGAGATTCGAGAATACATATGGCCTTCAGCAGCCAAATCAAATAGGGCTGCTACTTCATCAGCTGTATTGTATTTGTATGTGGTGGATTGAACTATGGGCAGAATTCTTGGCTCCCCGTTTTTTGGCTCATAGCCTGACTGTACACATGATGTTTCTATTGAATATTTTGTCATCTTTTCTCCTCCTTAAAATTAAAATAAAAAAACTTCCATCCTTCTATACAGAAAGGATGAAAGTTAAATTCCATGTTACCACCTTTATTCATCATTGGCTCACGCCAATGACCTCATCGAGTACCAACATACTCTATCGCTATAACAGGCGAACCTGTAACAGTCTAAGCTTCCACCTCGACTATTCCTAAAGAGAGGCCATGTTCACGTCGCTTCATCTAATCTCCTTTCACCAAACGAAGACTCTCTAAATAGATTTCACAACACTACTCTTCTCCCTAAAAAGTTTCAAAATATTATTTAAAATATATTGTATCCTAATTTAGCACAGGAAATCTGTCTTGTCAAGACAAATTTAAAAATAAATAAAATAAGAGTTTTCTATATATTTTACATGAGCAAGAATGCCAATGATATTATGACACCAGAATACAAGAGTACCATTAGGCTATATCCCATAATATCCCTGGCTCCTAACCCTGCAATACCCAAGGCTGGCAATGCCCAAAATGGCTGAACCATATTTGTCCATGCATCGCCCCAAGCAATGGCTAGGGCTGTCTTGGCAGCAGGTACACCCAAGGCTGCACCAGCTGGCATCATAATAGGGGCTTGAACTGCCCACTGTCCCCCACCAGAAGGTACAAAGAAATTTACAAGACCAGCCGACCAGAATGTAAATAGGGGATAGGTCTTTGCTGTAGCAGTATTGACAAACCAGTTGGATATTGCACCTGCTAGGTTCATACCCTCAGGGCTTTTACCAGTCATCATACCCATGATTCCCGCATAGAATGGGAATTGCAGGATTATTCCAGATGCCCCCTTGGTCGCCTCCGCTATGGCACTGATAAATCTCCTAGGGGTTCTGTGAAATAGCATTCCAAATGTCAAAAATATTAGGTTTACAATGTCTAAGTTCAGGGCAAAACCCTTGGTGATAAAGTAATTTACAATGTAAATCAAAGATATGCCCACGGTCAAATAGGTAATTAATCTACTGTTTTCCACCTTATCCGCTGGCGTTAGGCTATTATCCATATCTGCTGTAGCCTCTTCTGCATCTTTGAGTAGTTCTTTATTTACTGTAACTGTCTGTTCCTTAGATGGGTGCATTGCCCTGTTGATTAGGGGAAGGGTTAGGATTAGCACAATAGAAATAACTAGGTTTAGGGGTGAAAAGATGGTCTGAGATGTAGGTATAATTTCCGTTACAGCCCCCGCTGTCATTGTTGCCAAATCGTTAGTTGGCGTAGCCAAGGTCAATTGTACTGACCCTGCAAGCCCTCCATGCCAGACCAAAAAGCCACTGTAGGCACTTGCAATCAAGAGTCTATAGTCCACATCTTCTACTTGTTTTGCCAATTCTCTCGCATATAAGGCCCCGATGACTAGCCCAAATCCCCAGTTAATCCAGGCTCCAATTGCCGAAACTAGGGAAACTGCCATTATAGCCTGTCCCGGTGTCTTTGCAATAGCTGCTAAGGACTTCAGGAATTTCTTAATTGGCGGAGAACTAGCCAGGGTATGTCCCGTTACTAGGACTAGTGCCATTTGCATGGAAAATGCTAGAAGACTCCAGGCCCCATTGCCCCAATGATTTATCATGGCCAGGGGTCCCTGCCCTGTGATTAATACGCCTAAGATCAGTGTTATAAAGGTCAGGAATATTGCAAATAGAAATGCATCGGGCAGGTATCTTTGAACCAGTACTACAAAAACATTAGTCAATTTTTTAAACATTATAGCTCCTCCTTAATTGTATTTATAAAAAGCCCAGGTATTGATTGAATATGCTGTCAATACCTGGGTCTAATTATCTCAACAATCTAGCCTATAATATATTTATTAATCCTATATTGAAATATGCATTTGGAAAGGCTATTTAATTTACTTCAAGTTCTAATTGGCTATTGTCATCTCTATATACCTTGTCTAGGATTTTAAGATATAGGGCAGCCCCCTGGATTTGAACTACAAATCCTACTGCCACTATTAGGGCCACTTCACTGCCCGATGTTGAATATATGGATAGGGCTATGGCTAAGGCTATGGAAAGATTTCTCATTACAGTGCCGTATATTAGGGCTATTCCATCCTCCCTATTGAACATGGCCTTGGCTATTAGGGTCACTATAAGGAAACTAAAGGCATAGGACACTGTGAGTACAAGAAATATCTTGACTAACATGATTGGATTGGCAACTATGACCTTTGCCCTCATAGCTGTGGAGATGAACACTATCCCCACTAGGGCAAGGGTTGCTATAAGGGGTATTTTTTTCTTAAATTCCCCCTGAAACCTTTCCCTGCCGTATTTTTTGAGCAGGTACTTTTGACTGGCATAGCCTAGGCCCATTGGCACAAATACTACCTTGATTATTTCATTGATGATGTCCATAAATGGGATGCCTCCCGACTCCCCCATGAAGATATTTAGATAAAAGGGGGTAAGGACCGACCCTAAAATCAAACCAACTACCATCATCTTTATGGCTGCAGCTACATTGCCATTTGCAAAGCCCGTCCAAGATATGGTCATGCCAGAAGTAGGCAGGAGAGACATTAATAGAAGTCCTATGACTATATAATTATTATCTGGAAAAAACAGTCTCCCTATTCCATAACCCATAATTGGAAATACTAGAAAATTAACGACCTGGGCCACAATATGAAGTTTGCCATTTCCCTTGACAAGGAGCTCCTCATATCTCAATGTTACCATCATGGGATAAACCATGAAAAAGATTATTACAGGCATCAATATTTTTAAGCCCGATGTATTAAAATAATACCCATATGCAATGGCTAAAATCATCGTAATGGGCAAGTATAGAACTAGTTTTTCTTGTATATGATCAAGTATCTTAAACACGACATTCCTCCTTATATTTATACCCCCTATGGGTATATCATTAGTGTAATGATAACCCATCTGTATGCTCTTGTCAAGGACAAAGACCAAAAGAAAAGGTCCCCAAAAGGGACCCATCCTATCCACCTCCAACAGGTGGAAAAAGTGATACAATATCATGGTTGAAAATTTCCGTTCCCGCTTCCTTCCTTCTGCCATTTATCATAATAATGGCTACATTTTCCATGGGAATCTCTAATATATCAATTATATCTAAGACTGTGGAGGCCTCATCCACCTCTAGAGTCAATTCCTTCTCCCCAGCATTTCTCAAACTAGCAAATAATTTAACTACTACCTTCAACACTTCACCCCTCTGCTGGTAAGCTATCTACTTGGATTTTATCTTAAAGTTAGCAGGATTATTTTGATTCTTGTCGTAGAAACCCAGGGCAATCCTATAGGGTCCAGGGCAACCGGGCGGGAGATAAGCAACCCTATCCCCTGGCCTTATGGTAAAATCCAAGGCCTCTACAAATCCATTTACAAAAATAACCTCAACTTCTTCCAGATTGATACCCAATTCTTCCGCCAGTTCTTCTCCTGTGATTTGAGTATCTAGGTCAAAAATTACAGGCATGGCCCCAAATGTCTTCTTCAAATAAGCGTTTAATTGCAAAAATCCTCTTACTTCAATAGACCCTTTTTCTTCCATAAAAATTCCCCCTATATTAAAAGCCGGAACTCAGTCCGGCTTCTAATCCATTAAAAATTAAATACTTGGTCAATTTCTTCAGGAGTGAAATCCCAAACTGCTCCATGAGGAGCTAATGGTTCATATTCCATAAATTCAGGTAGCCTATCATGGGCATTGTTGAATCCTGCATTTTTATTGAATTCCCTTTCTGTTTTCAGTACATCCTCTCCTAGCTTATCTACATCTTCTGCCGTTAGGGATAGGCCGTACTGGGCATTTAACATATCAATCAGGGCTTGATAACCGTCTGGATTGTCACCTATGCCAAAGTATACAAATATACACATACCTGTGCTGTCAAGGGCTGCAGTTCCTATCTGCATAGCACGTGAGTATTCAACCTGGCCTTCTTTCTTAAGTGGGTCTAAGTCAGCACCTATTTTAAGAATATTACCAGATATACAATATCCAGCAGTATGGTCTGCACCCATTGGGGTTGTAGCATATGTCAAGCCTATACCCTTGATGGAGCGAGGGTCATAAGCCGGTATAGCTTGATCCTTCACTACTGGTACCCTGAATAATCCGCATAGCTTGCCGACTATGGATGCGCCGCCTGCAATTATCCTGGCCAGAGGTGTAGGATTTGCCATTTCCTTAACTATTTGTAAGGCTGCCTTTCCATCTCCCCAGGGAATTAATCCGCCTTCCATTGCAGTTGCTATGGCTACTGCAACCTCTATGCTGTCAACTCCTACCTCGTCCATTTCCCTATCTATATAGGCTATGGCGTCTAAGTCTTCTATACCTGCATCGGCACCTAGACCCCAAATTGTTTCATATTCAAATCCACTGGTAATATATTTACCTTCCTTGTCTGCATACCATTGAGAGCATTGGATTATACATCCCCTATGGCAGCTATGGGATACCTTGCCCTCTCCGCCCCGCTCTGTAATTGTTGCATTTAGCGTTTCTCCAGATATATTGTCAGCGTGGTCAATACGTCCCTGCTTGAAATTGTAAGATGGCAGGCCACCCGCTTCGTTGATTATATTTACCAAGACATTTGTTCCATATGCCTTTAGACCCTGACCTGATACTGGATGTTCCAATAGGGCCTTGGCAAAGGCCTTGGATGCCTCCCTAAATTTGTCTGCATCAGCTATGGGTACAGGTCCCATTCCAGTGTCATCTATTACAACTGCCTTTACCTTCTTTGAACCTAGTACAGCACCGACTCCGCCCCTTCCGGCACTACGAAGATTGGAATCCGGATCCTTAAATGAGATATTGGATGCTGGCAGTCGGTGTTCCCCTGCTGGTCCTAGAAGGGCTATGCCTATCTTATCTCCATATTTCTCCTGAAGGACTTCTACAGCCTTGTAATTACCGCAGCCTCCTAGTATTTCTTCAGGTGCATCTTCAATGGTAACTCCGTCCTTGTCGACTCTGATTACATAAAACTTGTCATCTTCAGGCATTCCCTCAATAACTATGGCCTTTAGGCCCAATTTTGTCATTTGTTGAGCAAAGGTGCCTCCAGTATTGGATTCCTTTATTCCTCCAGTCAATGGACTCTTGGTCCCTACGGACAATCTTCCAGAGTTTGGAGCAGAGGTCCCACTAAGTAAGCCTGGTGCAAAAATCAACTTATTATTCTTGCCCAAGGGATGGCAGGTTGGTTTGACCTCGTCATTGACAAAGGTAGAAGTTAGTGCACGTCCTCCCAAACCCACATACTTCTCAGGCACATCTCCAATTGATACTTCCTTTTTAGTCATATCTACACGTACAAATTTAAACATTAAAAATCCCCCCTTTAATTTGGCATAGCTTTGATACAGAGTCTGATAGAACTAATGTATCCAAATCCTTTCCAAATAACGGGAGGCATAACAGTTTCCCACTATACCCATTGGCCAATACTCATAGTCTTAAACCTTAGACATATTAGCTCGGACTGGTTAAAGTAATTAATTATATTATAACATAAGTTGACAGAAAACTTAATATTTATTTGGGAATTTTCTGTAAAAATTTCATTAAATCACAAGTAAGGCTTGCCCCTCATCCAATTGGGCCACCCTTCCATGGTTCTTCTCTGTCATATGTAAATAAATGCTACGGATCCGTAGCATTTATTTGTTATAGGTTTTCTATTATTGTCTTCAAAAACTTTGGTAGGTCCTTAGGGGTCCTAGATGTGATTAAGTGTCCATCTACCACTACTTCTTCATCTACATACTCGGCACCTGCATTTAGTAAATCGTCCTTTATTGAATAAAATGACGTCACTTTCCTTCCTTTTAAGTCACAGGCTGATGCCATCATCCAAGGGCCGTGGCAAATCGCAGCAATTATCTTTTTAGATTTATCCATTTCCCTAACAAAATCTACAGTTGCCTTTGTTCTTCTCATATTGTCAGGAGAAAATCCCCCTGGAATTATGACTCCCTCGTAGTCCGATGGGTTCACTTCCTCCGATGAGTGTGTACTCTTCTCTGTTACCCCTGATTTAGAGGTATAGACTGTATCCTTCTTTGACCCTATTAGGTGAACATCAAAGCCTTCTTCTAGAAGCCTAAAATAAGGATAGATTAACTCCCTTTCATCAAAAAGGTTTTCTATTAATATGGCTATCTTTTTCATTTTATCCCTCTTTCATATATTTTTCTTTTCTCTTAATATATACCTCATGTAGGGAGTTTTAATCAAAAGAAGCCTATTTCCACTATCTTCTTTTGCCCTATACTTTGTGTTATAATATAAACTTATAGTATAATTATAGTTGTCATTATTTAACAACACTTACGGGAGGAGATATATCTATGAATAAAGTAAACATGTCTGCTAATTTAATGGACAATATGGCCTTTGAATTTAATTTAGATGGCCATAGACTCGTCTTAGATGCCAATGAGGATGTGGGTGGTAGCAATCTAGGCCCTAGGCCAAAACCGCTTCTACTAGCAGGACTAATAGGATGCACTGGTATGGATGTAGTGTCTATACTTAAGAAAATGAAGGTAGATTTAGATGACCTAAATATATCTGTAGAAGCAGATGCAACTACAGAACACCCAAAGGTATATGAAAACATTAAGCTAATATATAGGTTCAGGGGCAAAGATTTGCCAATGGATAAATTGGAAAAAGCCGTTACCTTATCCCAAGACAGATATTGTGGTGTTACCGCTATGCTTAGGAAAGCAACAGATATTAGCCACGAAATAATAGTAGAAGACAGCCATAAATAGGGCTGTCTTCTTGCTTATTTTATGGAATTAGTGGGACATACCTCTATACATTTTCCACATTGCAAACATTCATTTTTAATAATAATTGGGTATGCCTTTTTATCATCCCAGGCAATTGCATCTGAAGGGCAGATGTTTACGCATTTACCACATTTGATACAACCCTCATCATAAATCATATATGTTTTTTTATTTAGTCTCGAAAATATAGATAATAAGGCTCCATAGGGGCAAAGATATCTATGCCAAAATTCTGGTTTGTAGAATATGGTGATTATTAGGCCAGAACCGAATAGTATCGGCAGGACAGGTAGTTTTTTGCCTGTCTTGAAAACAACTACCATAGTTCCCAAAAACAATATTAATATGCCATATCTTATAATTGGATTCTTGAATGCCGCGGGAACCTGCTTTCTTTTTCTTTTCTTCTTGTCAGCATTATCATCTATCAGTTCCATAGCCGTATTTATTGGACAGATATATCCGCAATAAAACCTCCCAAAATATGTTGACAACAGCAAGCTGACCCCAAATATAGCCATCCAAAGTTGAATCTTCCCCGTAACTATTAATACTATAAATAATACTAATGTTAGAAACTGAACAATTTTTCTTTTTTCCAATAGAATCCCCCTTCTTTATATAGACTATTCCTGTGGTATTACCTTATATGATTTTTCCTTTGCCTTTTCTTTTACAATGAATTTGTCCAGTATCCAAAGCAAGGCAGGCAATATTACAAATGTGGCTATCAGGGCCAGGGAAATATTGATTACCGTCATGAGCCCAAAATCCTTTAATATTACAAATTTTGAAGTCATCAGAACACTAAATCCACCGACTGTCGTCAAGCCCGACGCCAGGGTTGCCTTGCCTATATATTTTACGGTAGTAAGTAGGGCAGCTCTTTTTTCTTTCCCCAAATGTCTTTCTTCTAGATATCTTTCTAGTAGCATTATTGTCATTTCAGTCCCCATTCCAAGAACCAAGGCTCCCAAAGTTGCAGTTATAGGGGTGTATTTTAATCCCAATAGATACATTACTCCACCTGACATCCCCACTATCAAAATAACTGGCAATACTGCTACCAATGCCTTGAAGAATGATCTATACAGGATCAGCAGTACCAAGAAGACCAATCCTAATCCTATAATGGTCATCTTGAGTCTACCATCTGTCAGCCCCTTGACCATCTCCACATCCAAGACAGATTTTCCCGTAATAGATGTATTTATTGGAGCATCCTTTAGCATAGCATCTATGTCCCTGACAAATTGCTGTAAATCTTCCGTCGCCATATGCTCGACATTCATGAGTATTACACCCTTGTTCATTTGGTCGTTTATAAACATCTTCCTCTGTGCTTCAGGAATATCGTCTCTTACAATATCCATGTAGTCTGTAAAACTTATGTCCTCCTCCTCAGAAAAGTTTTCTACTAGATTGTCAATAAATTTAATATCTACCACCTGATCTGAAAACCTATGGTCTAACTCATCCACCATATCTCTCATCCATTTTAGATTCTCCTCTGATAATAGGTTCTTGTCTTCCATAAATATGACCATTTGATTTGTTGAGCCCACTATGTCCCTGATATAGTGGATATCGTGAAGTGCATCCATATCTTGGGGCATAAAGGTCTCTATATCTGTCTCCACGCCAACCTTTGTGTCTGCCATTATTCCAAGGGCTGCAAGCCCTAGGGATACTAACACTATAATAGGGGCCAGCTTCATGACTATGTTTTCTGTTGCCTTCAAAAACCTA
>JBBAEY010000082.1:0-9435 GCA_041655755.1 Tissierellaceae bacterium | reverse complement strand
GGCTAGGGAAATAGGAAAATCAAGGCCCTATATAGCCAATACCATAAGACTTTTGAATTTGAATAAGGAAATCATAGACTATATTTCTAAGGGAGAGCTAACAGCAGGACATGGGAAGGTACTCCTAGGCATAGATGACAAAGAAGAACAGCTAAGGGCTGCAAACAAAATAATAAAAGACAGTTTAAATATCAGGGAAACTGAAGATTTAACGACAAAGACCAAGAAACCCATAAGGTCAAAGCGTAAAAAGGCAAGGGATCCAAATATTGTAGATTTAGAGGAAAGTCTAATGAGGATTTTGGGAACAAAGGTAAATCTAATAGTTGGGAATAAAAAGGGCAAAATTGAAATCGAATACTATGGATATGATGATTTGGAGAGAATAATCGATATGCTAAGGGGAGAGGCATAATGGAAATAATGATTTATCAGGTCGACGCTTTTTCTGACAGGGCATTTGGCGGAAATCCAGCTGCAGTTGTCCTGAGTCCAAGGAGTTTGACCAGTGATATGATGCAGGACATTGCAAAGGAAATGAATCTTTCTGAGACTGCCTTTGTAATTCAATTTGCCAAGGATTCTTTTTGGGTTAGGTTCTTCACGCCTGTTTGTGAAGTAGACTTATGCGGTCACGCTACCATAGCAACCTTTTATACCCTTGGGAAGATGGGTTATATAGAGGGAATGGTAGATGGAATAAAAACAGTATATCAGGAGACGAGGTCAGGCAAGCTTGCTGTAGAGCTGGAGTATAGAGATGGTGAGATATATAAGGTATTCATGGAGCAGGCCAGGCCAAAGATTATCGGGGGAATAGGGGATTTGGAAAGGCTGGCTCGTGTCATGGGAATTAGGGTAGAGGATATAGGGATAGGTAGGGAAACAATATATCCGAAAATAGTATCTACTGGACTGCCAGATATCATGTTGCCCATTAAAGATAAGGAAATACTGGACAAGATGAATGTCAATATGGGCGAATTGTCAAAGATGTCAGAAGAGCTAAATATAATAGGAGTGCACGCCTTTTATCTAGCCGACAGGAAATCAGAAATCGTCTATACGAGAAACTTTGCACCGCTTGTAGGTATAAATGAGGAGGCAGCAACTGGCACCTCAAATGGAGCCCTAATTTATTTTTTGAGACAAAACAATCTGATAGATAAGAATAGGCTTATATCCTATCAAGGTCAATCAATGAATAGACCTAGCACTATTCATTGCAAATTAATAGAAAGAGAAGGGACTACTCTTGTAAAGGTAGGTGGGGATGCAAAAATAGTATTATCGGGTATAATGTCAATATAGGCAAAAGCATAGTTCACTTTTTATGTCTTTTGTAGTAAAATACATCTAGGAGGTGGGTTAATGTTTATAGAAAAAAGTGTAAAAGAGTACATGGCAACCGTAGCCAGTGGAGATCCAACACCAGGTGGTGGCAGTGTTGCAGCCTTAGTAGGAGGACTTGGAGCAGCCTTAACCAGTATGGTAAACAATTTAACCGTAGGGAAGAAGGCCTTCGAGGAACTATCTGATGAAATCAAAAATGAGATAGTTGAAAATTCCAAGGAAATTGAAAGCCTTATGGGTGACCTGACTGGGATAGTGGACGAAGATACAAAGGCATTTGACAAGGTTATGGTAGCTTTTAAGCTTCCAAAAGAGACAGAGGAAGAAAAGAAGGTAAGATCGGATGCAATCCAAGAGGGATATAAGATTGCGCTGGAAGTACCCCTAAGGGCTGCAGAAAAGTGTCTAAGAGTCCTAGAACTACAGGGAATTTTTGCTAGATATGGGAATGTAAATGCAATTACAGATGTGGGGGTAGGTACCCTGCTGGCATACTCTGGATTAGAAGGGGCATTATTTAATGTAACCATCAATTTAGGAAGCATTAAAAATCAAGAGTATAAGGTAGAAATAAGCAGTAAGGTAGATGGTATACTGAAATCGGGCAAGGACCTAAAAGAGGAATTGTTAAAAATCGTATATGAAAGATTAGGATAAGAGAAGGAAACTTCTCTTTTTCTTTTAAAAGCAATGCCATTGGGTATATATATATAACTAATGACGGGAGGAATATAAATGAAGAAATTCAATGAAATGATGCAGGTCCAAATATCTCATAGGACGATTAGAGAATTTACCGATGAAAAACTTTCCGATGAGCAATTCGAACAACTGATGGAGGTGGCCAGGAGGACTGCTACATCCAATGGTATGCAGGCGGCCTCAATTATACGAGTTAAGGACCCGGAGATCAAGAAAAAGGTCTCAAAGGTATGTAATCAGGAATATATCTCTAGGGCAACGGAGCTACTTATATTCATAGTGGATCAGTATAGAAATTCTCAGATTGCAAGAGAGAAAAACTCCACTGACGAATGTGCCAGGGATATGGATAATTTCTTTTCAGCCTTTACCGACGCCATACTAATGGCACAGAATGTGGTAAATGCGGCTGAATCAATGGGGTTGGGCAGCTTCTATATGGGCAGCATACTCAATGACACGGAAGAAATCAGCAAAATATTAGACTTGCCAGAGTTGACTTTCCCGGCCCTAGGTGTGGCCCTAGGCTATCCAAATCAGGATCCGCAAATGAAACCCAGAATGGAAATGAAATATAGGGTATTTGAGGACACATATAGGAAATTTGATAATTACTCGGAGGAATTGAAGGATTATGATGAAGAGATGACCACCTATTATGACCTAAGGGACGCTAACAGAAGGGTTGACTCCTTTAGCAATCAGGTGGTTAAAAAGCTAAAAAGCCCCCTCCCAAAAAGACAAGAGATGCTAAATATCGTCAGAAAGCAAGGTTTTAATCTCCACTTAAAAGATGAATAGTTACAGCAGTCACATCCATAGGAGATATTCAAAGAAATATAGAAGATAGCTCCCTGGGGCTATCTTTACATATATGGTACATTTATACAATATGATATTTTGTGAAATAGTAGTATAATTGACCTATGAATATTTTGGAGAAATGGAGGGATAAAATGTTAAAAGATATAATATTAAAGGCAGGAGGCAGTGAAAAGTCTGATTTAGTTCTTAAAAATGGCAATATAATCAATGTCTTTACCAATGAGATAATAAAAGGAGATATAGCCATAGATAAGGGCAAGATTGTGGGCATTGGAGACTACAGGGGCGAAAATGAAGTGGATTTAGAGGGCAAGTATATATGCCCCGGCTTTATAGATAGCCATGTCCACATAGAGTCATCTATGTCGTCGCCATCGCAGTTTGCCAGGGTAATAGTTCCTAGGGGTGTCACCAGTATAATAGCAGATCCCCATGAGATAGCCAATGTCAAGGGAATTGAGGGGATAAAGTATATAATAGATGAGAGCAAAAACACCCCCTTAGATGTGCATGTAATGCTTCCAAGTTGTGTGCCATCTACGGATTTTGAAAATGCTGGAGCAGTGCTGGAGGCAGCCGACTTAGAGGAGCTAATGGATTATGAGGGGGTCCTAGGTCTTGGTGAAATGATGAACTACCCCGGAGTAATATCGGCAGATGAAAAGGTAGTTGACAAATTATCCTTATTTAAGGATAAGGTAATCGACGGCCATGGCCCCGCCATCAAGGGTAAGGACCTAAATGCCTATGTGGCATCGGGGATTAAAACTGAACATGAGTGTTCCACCGTAGAGGAAGTAGTTGATAGATTAAGACTAGGCATGTATATACTCCTCAGGGAGGGATCTGCTGCCAAGGACCTTAGAAATATAATTAAGCCCGTCAACAAGGACAATCTGAGGAGGTTCATGTTCTGTACAGATGACAAACATCCCGAGGACCTAATCAAGGATGGGTCCATAGATTTCAATATAAGGCTGGCAGTTAAGGAGGGAGTGGAGCCTATCGACGCTATCAAGATGGCTACACTAAATGCCGCCGAGTGCTATGGGCTCAAGGGCAAGGGGGCCATAGCTCCAGGCTACCATGCAGACCTGGTCGTAATAGACAATCTAGAGGATTTTAATGTAGTAAAGGTATTTAAAAATGGAAAATTAGTCGCAGAGGACCAGAAGGCCTTGTTTGAACCCAGCATAAAGCTGCCAAAGAATATGACCGATACTGTAAAGGTCAAGGAAGTAAAACTAGAAGACCTGCAAATTCCAATGAAGTCCAAGAAGGCAAATGTAATAGGTGTAGTAGAGGGCAGCCTAGTTACCGAAAAACTTCTTGAGGAAGTAGAAGTAGAAGAAGGTTACTTCAAGTATTCTGATAATGACATATTAAAACTTGCAGTAATTGAAAGGCACTTTGCCACGGGAAACATTGGGGTAGGCCTAATTAAGAACTTCAATTTGAAGGGTGGAGCCGTGGGTTCTACCATAGGCCATGATTCGCATAATATGATTGTCATAGGGGACAATGATCAGGATATGCTGCTTGCCACAAGGGAACTTGCAAGAATAGGCGGAGGACTTGCTCTGGTATCCAAGGGCCAAGTTTTGGAAAGCTTGGCTTTGGAAATAGGGGGTATAATGACCTCAAGACCCATAGAGGAAACCAATGAAATATTGAAAAGGATGATAGACATATCCCACGAGGAACTAGGGGTAAATAGAAAGATAGACCCCTTCATGACCCTGGCATTTATGGCATTACCTGTAATACCTAAGATAAAGCTTACAGATATGGGCCTATTTGATGTAGAAAAATTCGATTTTATAGAAACTAGCGTGGAGTGATCATATGGCTTATTTTGATAATGCCGCCACATCCTATCCAAAGCCAAGGCTGGTCTATGATAAGATAATGGAGGCAATGATGGAATACGGGGCAAACCCCGGACGCAGTGGCCACAAAAGGGCCCTGAGGCTTAGTAGGGAGATATATAAGACTAGACAAGAAATATCTAGGCTCTTTAACATAAAGGATCCGATGAACACCATATTCACCTTCAATTGTACAGAAAGCTTGAATATTGGGATAAAGGGATTTTTAAGGGCTGGGGATCATGTAATCACCAGCTCCATGGAGCATAACTCAGTTTTGAGACCCATAGCATTTTTGCAAAAAATGGGGGTAAAGAGCACAATAGTCCAAGGGGATACTGAAGGAAGGATAAACCCCAGGGATATAGAAAAGAGCATAAGAAAAGACACAAAATTAATAGTTACAACCCATATTTCCAATCTAACAGGCACCATAATGGATATTGAGGCCATAGGTGAAATTGCAAGGAAACACGGACTCATATACTTGGTAGACGGAGCCCAGTCTGCAGGTGTCTATGATTTGGATATGGAAAGGATGAATATAGATATGCTGGCATTTCCAGGTCACAAGGGACTCCTAGGTCCACAAGGAACAGGTGGACTCTATATAAGGGAGGGCTTAGACATAGCTACAAGCTTTCAAGGGGGAACGGGCAGCAGTTCCCATTCCCTTGAACAACCAGATATGTTGCCGGACAAATTTGAATCCGGTACTGCAAATGGACCGGGAATCGTGGGTCTAGGAGCAGGAGTAAGCTATATAATGGACAGGGGAATAGAAAAGATTAGGGAGAAGGAAGAGAGCCTGACCCAATTTTTTATAGAAGAAATGAGGAAGATTGACGGAGTTAAATTATATGGAACTCTGGAGATGGGCTATCAGGCACCAGTTGTGTCGCTAAACATCAAGGATGCGGATTCTTCTGAAATAAGCTATATATTAGATGAGGAATACGATATTGCAGTGAGGCCGGGTTTACATTGTGCCCCGCTTGCCCATAAGACCATAGGCACATTTGATCGGGGTCTTGTCAGGTTTAGCTTTGGATATGAAAATACCTTTGAAGAAATAGAGTCGGCTGCAAAGGCTATAAGTGAAATAGCCAAGGAACTCTAGAAAGGAGATATTCTTGTGGCACAACTAAGGGCAGTTATATCAACATACAGTATAGAAATTATTATGGGGCTTGTGCTTGCCCTCTTTATCTTATTTATATTATATATAGTGGCTCAGGTGAGGATGGGCAGCATAAGGAAGAGATATGAGGAGCTGGTCAGAGGAGTTAAGGGCTTGAATGTAGAGGAGCTCCTTATAAAGACAGGGGAAGAACTCTATGACATTCGCATAGATATGAATATAATAGAACAGTCCATAGGAAATTTGGAAACAAGGCTGTCTTTTGCAATTCAAAAGCTTGGTTTTGTCAGATACAATGCCTTTGGAGAGCTTGGCTCAGACCTAAGCTTTTCAATTGCCCTATTGGACAAGTTTAACAATGGCTTCGTTTTGACCAGTATTTTCGGCAGGGAAAACTCTACTAGTTATGCAAAGCCAATTAAATTTGGGAAATCTGTTTATCCATTGTCAGTGGAAGAAATACAGGCAATTGACAGGGCAATGATGGGAGAACATGGAGAAAAAGCGATTTAGCAAGGGGAGAGGCCTAATGGACAAGATTTTATTTATTGTAAATCCAGTAGCTGGTGGTGGAAGGGCAAAGAAGCTCATACCCCTTATTAGGGAAGGTATGGACAAGCATAAGAGGGATTACCATATAGTATTGACTACGAGGCCCGGTGAAGCTGCATCAATTGCAGAGGAGGAAGCCCAGGAATACGGAGCAATAGTAGCCGTAGGCGGCGATGGAACAGTGAATGAAGTGTCCAAGGGACTGATTAGAAGCCCTGGGGCTAGCCTTGGAATTTTGCCAGGTGGTACTGGAAATGACATGGCTAGGTCCCTAGGGATATGCGAAGATCCGGAAGAGGCATTGAAGACCATCATCCAAGGAAATAGAAAGAACATAGATGTGGGGAAGGTAAACAATTATAAATTCATCAACATTTCAAGCATAGGTTTTGATGCGGAGGTTGTGGCAAATAATGACAAGATAAAGAAGATAGTTAAATCTTCCATATCCTATGCTATCAGTGTAGTATATACCTTGTTTAGCTTTAAAAAGAAAAGAGTCAAAATAAGCATGGAAGACAGGGTTATTGAAGAAGATATAATCCTCCTGGCTGTAGGCAATGGAAGCTATTATGGTGGAGGCATGAGGATATTGCCCATGGCAATTGTAGATGACGGTTCCTTTCATATATGTGCCGTGTCAAACATTGGGAAGTTAAAAATGCTCTTCTTATTTCCTACGATTTTTAAGGGAGAACATATAAGATATGCTGAATATGTAAAGATTTATAAGACCAATAGGCTAAAGGTCCAAACAGCAAACCCCCTATATTTAAATATAGACGGGGAGTTGCAGCACATGGAGGGCGAGGTTGAATTTTCACTGGAGGAAAAAAGACTAGAAGTTATAGTGGGTATCAAGGCCTAGTCTAGCCGCATGGTGGAGCCTTGAAGCCTAGGCAGGTCTAGCCTCAATAGGGACAGATATATGCCCTTATATATGATGTTGGCCATGTTCATGACAATAGATAGCCTAGTATTCTGTAAAACCATATATTCCATAATACCGCCAATGTTTACAACCCCTGTAATGGACATATCTCCCACTGCTGGGAGTATTTTATTTACTCCAGCACCTGGATTTAGGGGAGAATTTCTCACGGATAAATATCCTACCCTATTTTGATTGCCTAGAGATGAATCCACTGCGACTATGAAGGGGGACTCGTGGTCCTCATAGATTGAAGCGATAGACTCCTCAAGATTTTTTGCGTGCACCGGCTGATCCAAGGTACCTACTAGCTTGACGGCCTCATAAGATTTAATCAGCGGTGATAGTTTGTGGCCGACCAAGGGGCCAAGGGAATCTCCCGTAGACCTATCAGTGCCAATACATAGGATTACAAGTTCCTTTTCACGGCCAAGGCCCTCAACCAGATACCTATAAACTAAGTCGGAGAACTGGGTCAAAGCATAAGGGGAAGCAGAGTCTACATAATTATTCTTAATAAAAAAGCTCATTTGTAATTTCCTCCTATTTTAAAATACTCCCATATAAAAAAAAGAGAATATTAAGAGTATTTCCTAAAGGCCAATTAAAATACAGGGCTTTGGCTTTTGAAAAGATATTAATAAAATGTAACAATATTAATCGAGGCCTTTTGGCTTATAATAATATTCTTATGCCCTAGAATTGCAGATATTCAGATTATGAATAATAAAATTTTAATGGAATATAATATAGACAATTAGACAGGCTAAAGAGTTGAAAAAAAGAAAAACTGTGATATAATTGTTACAGAATGGTTACAAAACATTGTAATAATAATCTTAGGCTAGGAGGAAAAGAATAAATGGAAGACCCAAATCGAGGGAAAATGGACCTAGAAGGATTAAAGAAACAGTTTTTGAAGATATTCAACAATATTAGGAAAATTGATTTAGGCAAAATTAAGGAAATTGACCATAAAAGAAAGATTACATATTTGAAGGTAGGATTAAGTAGCTTTATGATAGTGGCCATAGTGGCCCTGAGCTTCACGGGATACAAGGTAAGTCAGGCAAAACTAAAGGCCTATGATGTGTACTTGGGACAATATAAGATGGGGACAGTAAGAGAAGAAGCAGAAATACAGGAGGTCATAGGAAGGCTAAAAAATGATTTATCCAAGACCTATCACATGGATATAGCCTTGCATGAGGATATTAGTTTCGAGGAAACCAAGGCAAAGGATCAAATGCTAAGCTCCATGGAGGATTTAGAAAAATCTTTTAGGGAAAAGATAGATTTTCAGGTTTATGGATATATGTTGAGGGTAAATGGGCTAGAGGTGGGCTCCCTTGGATCCAAGGAAGAGTTTGACGATATAATCGAAAGAATAAAAGAACCCTATATAGCTATGATGGAGGGCACAGAGCTAAAAGACGTGAGGATTGTAGAAGAGGTTGAAATAGTCAAAGAAGAGATGCCTCTTTATAAGATTGGAGATCCAGACAAGATATATGAGTACTTAGTAACAAGTACAGAGGTGGTTAAAACCCATAAGGTGGAGGTAGGGGAAAGCCTCTGGACCATAGCAAGGATTTATGACCTAACTGTGGATGACTTAATCACTGCAAACCAGGACAAAAATCCTGACAAGCTGCAAATAGGCGATGAAATAAAACTGATAGTACCAAAGCCAGTGCTCACTGTAGCTACAGTTGCTGAAGTAGAGTATATAGAAAAGATTAAGTTTGATACAGAGACAGAGTATGATAAAAACATGTACAAGACTGATAGAAAAACCAAGGTGGCTGGGATAAGTGGAGAGAAAAAGATAACAGCCAATGAAATAAAATATAATGGAATTATAGAAGACAAGGAAGTTGTATGGGAAGAGGTAATTAAGGAGCCCGTAACAGAAGTAGTAGTTAGGGGGACAAAGGAACCCCCCAAGACAGTGGCAACTGGATTATTTCTCATGCCTACAAGGGGAACAATTTCATCGAGGTATGGTATGAGAAGGGGTAGGATGCACAATGGATTGGACATCGCAGCCAAAACAGGTACGC
>JBBAEY010000081.1:0-9489 GCA_041655755.1 Tissierellaceae bacterium | reverse complement strand
ATAGTCCTCATTTGTAAAAGATTTGGCTACCCTTATTCCAGAGATACTGTTCTCCAATTGGGCATTGACATTGGCTATCTTTTTCCTAACCTCCCTAAAAGAGTTGGACATCCTATTTCTTTTCATGATTACAAACCAAATCATCAGTGGTATAAAGGCAAATAGTATTAGGGTCAGTCGCCATTCAATCCTTATTAGCACAATAAAGGAGCCCAGCAACATGACCATTGAAATAAATAGGTCCTCTGGTCCATGGTGTGCCAGTTCAGTAATATCCCTTAAATCGTTGACAATTCTGGACATTATATGCCCAGTCTTGTTGTCATCATAGTAGCTAAAGGGCAGGGACTGTAGATGAGTGAATATATCCCTTCGCATATCGTGCTCAATCCTGACCCCCAGGACATGTCCCCAATAGGACACAATATAGTTGCTTATATATCTTAGGATAAATAGTAGGGACATGATAATCGTCCATCTCACCAACAAATCCATTCTTCCTGCTGGGATAATATCGTTTATCATCTTTCTGGTAAATACGGGAAAAACCAAATCCGATGCAGATATCAGCAGAGCAAAAAACATATCTATAAAAAACAAGCTCCTATGTGGCTTATAATATGATATAAATCTCCTTAACAAGATAATCCCCCCTCATGAAACACTAGTATATTTCGAGCCACGTAATATTATATAATAATTTTTCCCATTTTTCAAATCATTTTATTTTATAATTCTTTCTTATCTAATTGACAAAAACCCCTATGGCTACAGTATTGACTGCATTCTGACGACTTCCCATAGCTTTCAATTTCCCTATTATTTGATACAAAATCAATGAACTTACCTATCCTTTCAAGATTTTTATTCAAATCCTCATCTCCTATGGGGATATCTGCATAGTCTCCATTTTCTAAAAATACGATTCTAGCCCTTTCAAGTTCAATATTCATTATCTCCCTTGTCACATAGGCATATAATTGTAGTTGGGGAGTGTATTTGTCTACTAGGGCTTTTTTGTCTACTAGCCTATTGGTTTTGTAATCTAGGATTTCTGCCTTCCCATCTTTTATATTAATCCTATCTATAAATCCCTTTACATATGAATTATTCAGCTGCAAATAGAAGGGTTTTTCTATATATACAGCCTCAAAATCATCCCTGTATTGTCTGATATAATTATCTATATAGATCTTCAGTTCATTATAGATATCCTTAGTGTACTGTATTCCAAAAGATTTACATATGTCACCCAAAAGCATTTCAACATCTATGCCGCTTTTATAATGCTCACTAAATTTGTGAACTATATTACCCCTATCAAGAGCTCCTAGACCTCTGGTTCTTGATACTTCATCAATTTCTATATCCAAAGAGGCTATTCTATGATAATAATCTAAATAAAATTTCCTATTGCATTCAGTGAAGGCCAAATACTGGCTAACACTGAAACTCTCTATGGATTTTCGCCTATATTCAGGAATTTCATACAACAGGGGCAAGTCCACCTCCACCGGTCCTTTTTTACTACTATAGGCTTCCTTGATTAGTGTCATGGGAGCGGGGCCCTCAGCCTCAATTTGAATTTCTGATATGAGCCTATATTGAAGGGGATTGATTAGATTCTTAATCATTTTTTTGAAACCCGAATTTCTCCCCTGAAACCCTAGGATTAGCATTTCTTCTGCCCTTGTCATGGCAACATACAAGATTCTCTTTAACTCTTCTTCCTCTTTACTGCTGAGTTGATTCTTTATATCATTATATATTTCCCTTCCGCTGTTCAACTGTATTCCTATGCCCCTATCCTTGCTAAATAAGATATTGCTATAGCTGGTCTTTTTCGAGCTTGCCATCTCGGGGATTATAACCACTGGGAACTGGAGGCCCTTGGACTTATGTATAGTCAATATCTTGACTACATCTGCCTCTTCGGACTCAAGCCTAGCCTGAGATTCGTCCCCTGCCTTCAGCTCTTCAAATAAATCTATTAGGTCCTCTACCGACCCTATATTATCTTTTTCATACTTGTCAACCATTTCCCTAAACTTGTTTAGGTTTGCCAAGGCCTGCCTGCCACCTTGTCTTAAGAGCAAGGATTCAGCATAGTAGCTTTTAGATATTATTTCATTTACAGTCTCCAATAATCCATGGCAATTTTTAAAGTCCCTAAGTCCTTGAATCATATCTATGGCATCCTGCAAGTTGTGGATTTCCTCGTCTTCCAAAGACTTGTTTTCTACTATTCCTTTCATTGAATCCAATACTATTGTCTTCCTAAACCTAAGTATCCAATATATCAGGCTATCTGATAAACCAATCATAGGTGACCTAAGAAATCCAATGCTGGCAATGGTATCAAAGGGGTTGCTAATTGCCTTTAGTGCGTTAATCAAATCTAAAATCTCCTGTTGTTGAAAAAAACCTTTACCACCTAGGTTATAAAAGGGTATCCCATACCTGATTAGTGCCTTTTCGTATATATGGGTTCGGGTACTCGCTCTGAAAAGTAGGGCAAAGTCCCCATATTTGTAGCTATTGGATAGGACTAATTGCTTTATTCTCTTGGCAATTAGGTCAGCCTCATAGTACCTGTGATAGCTAGAAGCATTGATCCCTTGAGCCACTTCCAATTCTTCATTCTCCAAAATCTCTATATCGATTTGCTTGTCAGAGTTTTTATAACTGTCCAATGACCCATAGCCCTCTCCCATCAAGCTGGCAAATATATTATTGATGAAATCTAGGACAGTATTTACAGTCCTGTAATTTGTTTTTATAGAAATGGCATCCTCACCCGTTGATTTCTTTATATCAGAAACCACACTGTAAAAAACATCTAAATCAGCCCCCCTAAATCCATAGATTGACTGGTTAGGGTCCCCTACTACAAATAGGTTTGACCTGTCCAAGGACTCTTTTTGGGAGGCCAGCCTGTAAAAAATCTTTCTTTGTAATTCATTTGTATCTTGAAACTCGTCAATCATAATATATTTGAATCTACTTTGACAACTATCCCTTATGGACTCATTATCTAATAGTTTTAAGAGCTTAATCTCTAGGTCTCCATAGTCTAGTGACCTAATGGCTTCCTTTTCCTTTTCGTATTGGCTGTCGATTTCAATTAGTAGCTTTAAAATCACCTTATAGCTGTCAACATTGCCGTATTCACTGGCCAAGAGGAAACCTTTTAAAGCATTTTTTAGGGATTCCATTTTTTCAGCTTCCTTGCTACTCTTGCCCATGTTCTCGTATAGGTAGCTGATGATGCCAAATAATTCTCCTTCACCATATTGCCCTTTTTCAAAGTTAGTCCAAATGGGCTCATTCCTCAGTTTGTAGATTTTTGTGTTCTTTGGCAACCTGTCCATTAAATATAGAAAGCCTTCCCTTATGTAGGCCAAGTCAACTTTTTTATCAGCTAGGCTGTCTAGGTATTTCAAGGTCATTTTTTCAACTTCCGAAAATGAAAATCCTACAGTTCTTATCTTTTCATAAAGGCTGTAAAAGTCACCTATCAACTCTCCACTATTAATTTTCCCGAACTTCTTTATGGTTTCATATATCTGGTCATCCTCGCGAATGCCCTTTTCCAAGACATATTTTATGCTGTCCTTCAACATCTTCTGGGCCTTCTTATCTTCTAATATCTCAAATAGAGGATCTATCCCCGCCTCTACAGGATTCTCCCTCAGAATTTTTGCACAAAAACTATCTATAGTCGATATATTTGATTTTTCCATATCCCTGTAATACCTTCTCCATTTAGCTTCCTTGGGAAAGTTTTTTCGTATTCCCTCTCTTATTCTGTGAATCATCTCCTGAGTAGCTTTTTTAGTAAATGTAATGGCGACAATGGACTCAATTTCTTTTCCTTGCTCGAGATGCCCCCGATCCAATATTTCCAGGTATCTCTCTGTCAGTACCTTGGTCTTGCCAGTTCCAGCCCCAGCCATAACAGCCAGGTTTCTGTCTATGGTCTCAACTGCAATTCCTTGTTCCCTATTTAGGCCCATTATTCCACCTCCAATACATTTTCATATCTGCAAATGTCCCTATAAATACAATAGGGTGAACAGTCCAAAGGATTTACCGAAAAGTCGCCTTCCGAGATAGATTCCACCATTCTCTTTAAGTGCCCCTTTAGCTCAAGCATCAAGCTATCTAGTTCTTCTTGGCTTATGGCACCCTTGAGCCTTTTACTTACATGGCTGGTCTCTCCAAGCAGGCCCAATTTAAATTCAAATTTTTGATTAGAAATTATGGCATATAATCCCCCCACGATTTTCTTATCCTGCTGGGAAAGTAGGTATATGGGAAGTTGCAATGACAAACCGCTTCTCATCTGTTCAATATCATAAACTCCATAGGTGCTACTCTTATAGTCCAAAATCAGATACTTGTCTTCTCCACTTATCTTGTCTATCCTATCTATGCTTCCACGGAACTTTAGCTCCTTATCTCCAATATTTATAGAAAAATCTCCATAGGTCCCGAAGTCTAGCTCAAAGGCATAGGGCAGGAGTCTTTCTTCTGACCCTGCAATCCTGTCCATATCTGTTTTTATGAAATCACGGAGTCTAGTAAATACATTGTCTATTGTCAGACCACTGAGCCTGTCCTCTAAGTTAAAGCCCAATTCCTTGGCATGTTTCTCCAATACATCCCTTAAATAGTTAAAACTATCCTCTAAATTTAGCTGACCTAATCCCTTTACATAGTTCCATATATCGTCCTTGTAGTAGCTATAGTAGCTTCTGAGGGCCTCATGGTAGAGGCTACCTATGTCAATTGGGCTATAGTCTTGAAAGGCCCTTTCCATTTCTTCAACATTCAGGGCCCTGCTTAGGAGAAAGTAATAGGGACACCTGCTATAGTCCTCCAGATAGCTAGCTGAAAATATCTTTCCATGGTGCATTAAGCTTAGGTCCCGGTTAATATCTTCCCTAGTAATTAAACCGCTGTATTCATTGAAATTAGGCTTACTCCTTTCATATTCACATAAGGATTTTTTATTTATATTTTTAAACTTGTCCTCAAAATATAAATTGTGGTAGACAAGGTAATTTTCCATCTCTCCATCTGAAAGTCCATCATAATTCAATATAAGATAGTTGGAAAGTTCATTCATTGTGGTTATAGCATGCCTGTCCTTGAGTTCATAGCTTAAATCCAGCTCAATTGTTTCCACATCTATTCCACCGGCCCTAAGCATACTAAGGAGCTCATCTAAAAATATAGATGCTATACTATCCTCTTCTGTCCCCTGACAATAGGACAGGTAGAGCTTATCTTTTGTGGAGGATAGGATTGACGCAAATTTAATTGCTTCATTATTCAATCTGCCTTGGTAGTTTTTATAATCTAGGCCCATGGCCTTTAAATCGAGGTAGTTCGCATCATTTATGAGGAAGTTGCTTTCCCTTATATTTGGATAGAAATTTGAAGATAGGCCCGTTATAAATATGATATCATGGGCTAGCCCCCTGCTATTTATCGGATTCAACAGCTTTACCCCTTCTATATTTCCATCCATCTTTAAAATCGATTCCTTTTCTATCTTCCTTATGAAAGCACGGAAGTATTCCTCCAGACTCAGCTTTTTAACCACAAAGGAAAGGGCTCCCATCTTTTCCATTACTTGAGTTAATTTTTCTATGGCTGAAATATCCCTATAGTAGAGGTCGAAATCTCCGTGGGATTGGTAATTGCTATTTATCTTTTCAACTAGCCTATAATCCTCTATTAGTTTGCCAAAAATTTCATTATAGTTGCTTACCAAATCCTCCCTACATATTTTTCTCTGCTCTTCAATGCAAGTCTTTACAACTTCTACTAGTATTTCAAGGTATTCCATATTTATGTTAAGGGACTTTGACCCTGCAAGCAGACTTTCCAGTTCCGACAGATTCCTAAAATCTAGTCTTCTAATTACATATTCCAGCCCATCCCGATTGTCTATAGGGACAGTGTCAAAATAATATGACTTAAGTCTCTTTATAAAACTCTGCTTATCCCCTCGACTGACAGACATCTCTATTGTATTTAAAAACTCCCTAACTAGGGGGACCTGTATTAGGGGCAATTCCATCCTCATATCTATGGGCACACCCTCCTCTTTAGCTACTTGAAAGAGATGTGATTTATATTCCTCGCTCATTAAAACAATTGCCATATCCCTTAGTCTTCTTCCCCCAAGATTTTCCTTCTTTATCAATTCAAAGACCTTCTTCAACTCCAAATATATTGTAGGAGACTTCACAAGTCCTATATTTTCATCAGCTTGAAATTGGGGAAGCAGTTGCCCCAGAAAATTAGTCCCTAGAGATGTAAATAAATCCTCCGATTTCTTACCTATATATTTAATTTCAAAATTCAATTCCTTCAGTAGATCTATGGTATCTTCAAGTCCCGAAGTTTCCCAATTCATTTGAAATGGTATATTTATAAATATATCTAAATTCCCATCACACATTTTCCTTAATATCTCTATTTCAATTGGCCTAAAATCATAGAATTCATCTATTATTACAAAGTCAATTTCTTCGAATATATCCAGTCCCCCTGATAATAAATCAAGGGCCTTAAAATAAGCCTCCTCCCTATCATATAGGTCTAAGTTCTCTAAGGTGTTTTCATATTCAGAATAGATAAGGCCAAGCTCGAGATAGCTAGCCTTTTTAGGGCACTTATTTAGGTATTGAGATGGGTATATGAGAGATCTCTTGATTTCACCAATAATATAATTTACTTCCTCTACAAAACCCTCTGTCCTGGCAATATCCTTATAGTATTTTATTTTACCCTCTGCATCCAGGTCCCCTATTACCCTCTCAATTATCAGCTCCTTCATGGAGTCGTCAATTGTAAAAATCAGTCTTCCCCTTAATATATCATCTACTATATCGTCAAAGGTAAATAAATTAATTTCAAAAGCCCTGCCAATTTTTTCAATTATCCTTCTCCTATATTCTGAAAGCAGCTCACCATTGGGCAGGAGATAGTAAAACTTATGACCCTGACCCTTCCTTAGGCTATGGATGGCCCTTTCAAATAGCTGGTCTTTCACATGGTTGTTAAATGGTCCTATATATGCAGTTCTCACGAATTTATCCCACCTTATCTAACTTTACTATTTAATTCGTCAATGAAGCTATCTGTCAAGCTGAATATTTCCTCTAGGCCTTCCCTCTTTATTGGGTCATTGTTTAATCCATATTTCTCCTTTACTTCTAATATCCTATGTAGCTTTTTATCAATTTCAGATTCAGCCAAATCCCCATTCTCGACTGCCTGCAAAATTCTATTTATGGATTTTAAGGTATTTTCTTTTTCGTGACATAGGAGGGCCACATCTCCCCCAGATTGCAAGAAGCGGAGAACCCCTTCTTCCACCCCATAGTTTTTTACTATGGCACCCATGGTCATATCATCTGAAAATATCAGACCCCCGTATCCCAGCCTTCCCCTCAATAATTCATCTAATATTGTAGCAGACATGGTGGCTGGATACTGGTGGTCTATTTGGGGATAGAGTATATGGGCCGCCATAATGCCATCTACCTCTTTCAGAATTGCATTTTCAAAGGGAAGCAATTCAAATGCTCCTAGCTCTTCTAGGGACTTTTCCGACTTTGGCAAATCTACATGGGAATCAATTTCAGTATCCCCATGGCCTGGGAAATGCTTAACGACAGAGATAATATCAGAGTCCCTTACTCCCTCCATTACTGGAATTCCCACCTCTGATACTAGAGAGGGGCTTGCTCCAAATGCCCTATCTCCTATGACAGGATTTTTGGGGTTGGAATTAATATCTAATACTGGCCCAAAAACCATGTTAAACCCCAGTGCCCTTACTCTTTGGCCTATGAGTTTGCCGAAGTCGTAGGAAACTTGTGGATTGTTTACAGTCCCTATCCTACTAGCACTAGCCAGCCTTTTGAAAGGTTTTGGCAACCTGCTGACACTGCCTCCTTCTTCGTCTATGGAAAGAAACAAGGGGATATTGTTTTTGTTTTCCGCCTTTATCTGGCTTAGTAGGTCAATTGTTTGCTCAGGGTCCTCAATATTTCTAGAAAAGAGGATAAGGCCCCCAATATTGTAATCCCTTATATATTCGATTATTTCTTCATTCATGGCCCTTCCATCAAATCCACTGATGATTAATTGCCCTATCTTTTCCTTTAGATTCATTCCCTTTATTTTCTCTTGAATATGGTCTGTATTCAATTTTCCCTCTTCTTCCTCTGGAATATGCTCTATAGATTCCTGAGGGTCTATATCCTCTATTAGCCTTCTCCCATCCTTACATCCCATTGTAGCCAAAAGGCTAAGTATTAAAAGCAGGAGAATTCCCAATCTGTATTCCATAAAATCATCCTTTGAATGTCTTTTTAATTTATCCTAATACAAGAAATTAAATGAAGGGAGAACCCTTCATTATATAAATATATTCAGTTTCAATGCCTCCGATAAGTCCTTCATCATTCCGTATCCAGCGGCTGAGTTACCGTATGAATCCAGGGCAGGGCTGTAGACCCCAATTCCATATTTGTTAGAGACTGTGCCAAGAATCCCCCCTCCTACACCGCTTTTGGAAGGAATACCGATATTAACTGCGTACTGGCCGCTGAAATTGTACATGCCGCATGTGGACATAATGGCTCTTACAATTGAAGTAAGCCTAGTATTACTTATAGCACCTTCTTCTTTAAAGGGACAGCCCCTAGCAATAAATAAGCCTATCTTTGCCAGGTCAACTGTGGTAACCAAAATTGAACACTGCTTAAAATAGGTATCCAAGGCATCTTCCACATTGCCCGTCAAAAGGCCCTTGGATTTTAACAAATAGGCCATTGATCTATTTCTATTGCCTGTTTCCCTTTCTGAAAGATAGACCTCCCTATCGTAGGAAATATTAGGATTGCCTGTGATTTTTTTTATCAGCTCAAGTATCCTATTAAAGCTTTCTTCCCCAGCCCCAGCTATAAGAGAAGTAGTCACTATGGCACCTAGATTTATCATGGGATTAGCTGGCTTTTCCCAATTGCCATCCAATTTAAACATCGTATTAAAGGGTTCATCAGTAGCTTCATAGCCTACCCTATTAAAAACTCCTTCCTCTCCCTTGTCTCTCAAGGCTAGGATGAGTCCCAAAACCTTCGATATGCTCTGTATGGTAAAACTTCTATCCTGGTCTCCAGCACTATAAATATTGCCCTCAAGGTCCATTAAAGACAGGGCCATTTCCTTGGGGTTTGCCTTTGACAATGCTGGGATATAGTCTGCAACCCTGCCTTCTTTTACAAGCTTCCTATTCCCTTCCAAGACTTTCCTGACTAATTCTTTCATATATCCACTTCCCATTAATTAATGAATATCAAAATAAGTCTTACCTATAAATTCCCGAAGTATTGAATTTGAGGGTATATAGTCTTCGTATTCAATATCTCTGAAATACTGTAAAAACTTAAGTAGTTTTTTTGC
>JBBAEY010000080.1:0-9976 GCA_041655755.1 Tissierellaceae bacterium | reverse complement strand
AAGTTTTTAAAAGTATTTCTACTTTGAAAGATTTTATTATGATAAAATTAGAGATGAACTGTCAATTCTTAATTATCGGAAACTGTCAATTCTAGTTTATCATTTACAAATGTGGTGTAACTTGTTTTTGTAATGCATCTAACTCAGCCAGTTTTAGTGCATGTTCCATTTCAGCCTTTGCCTTATCGAATGCTATAGCTTTGTTTTGCTCTTCAATTAAAGATTCTTGAAGTTTTGAGTACATTAAGTTTTGTATAATATAGTTGGTTATATTTTCGAGAGCCTTTGCAGTAGATTCTATTTGTTGTCTAGTCAAGACCTTGATTTTTTTAAAATATTCAGTTGCCTCTTCTGTTTCTAGCCATGCCATTGTTGTGGGTTCATCATCTTTAGGATAGGAATCCATATCAGAACAAAGAACTTGTCCTGCAGTAAATGCACCTATATATTCACCATTATATTTTACGGGTACCTCAATATTTATTAAACCAGCATGGCATACATATATACAAGGTTTGTTGGTTGCTATAGCTATCTCAATAGCATTGCGATTAGTTTTTGAACAATACTCTGCACCTTCTGCAGTTTTATTGATTTCTGCACAAAATGGAGTAAAATTACTCCCTTCACCTATATGATTGCCATCTAAATCTACAAAAACTACTCCAAATCCAGTTGTGTGGGCAAAAGAATCCTGAAATTGCTCTTTAAATTCATCGGTTAAAATATCTCTTAATTCCATCATAAATCAACTCCACTGTTTTTTATATATGTAGGTGCTACTCCAACAGTTTTTTTAAATATTCGATTAAAATGTGATATATTTATATATCCAGATCTCAATGCAATTTCTTTTACAGTCATATTTGTTGTCCTCAATAATTGAACGGCATATTCTATTCTGACCTTATTAAGATAAGAATTTATTGTGATTCCTTTTTCCGAATGAAAAATACGAGACAAATAAGAGGGGCTGTAATGGAAGGCTTCTGAAAGCAACTCTAAAGTGATTTCATGATTGAAATTTTCATCTATATATCTTTGTATTTAAGGTAAAATAGAATTACCCAATGTTGCAAAGCGGAATTCCCCACCTGGGAAAAGGAATTTTCCTAAGTATTGCAAAAGTCATTGCAGGCACCACAAATTAAATATATCCTTGTAATTAACGACCAAATTGATTACGAGGAGGATAATTGGAGGATGCTAACAATGACTCAAAAAAATAATATCAGAAAAATGTACTTTGAACAAGGTATGAATATCAGTGAAATTTCAAGAAAAACAGGGTTCGACAGAAAAACAGTAAGAACTTATGTGGAAAAGGATAATTGGTCAGAGGATCCGAAGTTAAGTCCAGCAAATAAAGATAAATCAATACTAGATCCATTTAAAGAGACAATAGACAGTTGGCTTGAAGAAGATAAGATGGCTAGAAAGAAGCAAAGGCATACAGCAAAACAGATCCATAAGCGTCTTTTAAAAGAACACGGGGATAAATTTACCTGTTCATACAAAACTGTAGCCAACTATGTATCCAAGAGAAGGAAGGAAATATTTTCACCCAAGGAAGGTTTTTTACCCCTTCAACATATCCCAGGGGAGGCACAAATAGACTTTGGTGAGGCTGATTTTTATGAAAATGGAAGATTGCATTCTGGCAACTATCTTAATATATCATTTCCATACAGCAATCAAGGGTATATCCAACTGTTTAAGGGAGAAAATCAGGAATGCCTCTTTCAGGGAATGATAAATATATTTAACCATATAGGCGGAGTACCAACAAGGATCTGGTTTGATAATGCCAGTACCATGGTAAGCAATATTTTGAAAGGTGGAAAGAGGGACCTAACGGATGGATTTATGAGGTTTCAAAATCATTTCATGTTTGAAGCAGCATTTTGCAACCCTTCATCTGGGCATGAAAGGGGCTCTGTAGAAAACAAGGTGAGATATCATAGAAGGAACCTTTTAGTTCCAGTCCCAAGAATTACGAGTTTAGTAGAATTCAATAAAAACCTTCTTAAAGAATGTGATGAAGATGCAGAAAGGGAGCATTATAGGAAGGAAATATTAATATCAACCCTTCATTTAGAAGATAGAAAAAATTTGATACCTTTAACGGGTCATGAATTTGATCCATATAAATATGTAACAGTTAAAGTAGACCCCTATGGAAAATTTAAACTTGAAAATGGGTTACATGAATACTCATCTGCCCCTAAGTTTGCAAGTAATAAGATTACAATAAAAGTAACTGCATATGATGTTGTTGTATTGGATGAAAGCCTTAGAGAAGTAGTTGTTCATCAGAGGTTATATGGAAAAAGAAAACAGGAAAGTATGCAGTGGATACCATATTTAAAGCAACTATCAATGAGGCCGGGAGCATTAAAATATACAGGGATCTATCAGATGTTGCCAACCCCTTTACAGCAATACATGGGTGTTTGTAGCAAGAGTGAGAGGGGTGTATTGTTAAAAGAAATACTTAAGCTCAGCACCACATCAGGCTTTAATAGTGCAGTAGATGCCGTAAGTGAAGCAGTAGCATATGGGGCCCTGGATGTGGATAGTTTGAAGGCCATTCATACGAGAATGATGATGCCGGAGATTAAGAATAAACCACTGAACCTACCTGAAAATGTACCACCCTTAGATAGGATTAAATCAAATGCACACCTCTATGATGAGATCCTTAAGAAAGCAGGTGGACTATCATGTTAATAAACTCCATAGAAGAATGTTGTAAGGCACTTAGATTCAGTAAAAACCTTGTGGACAATAGCAAAACATTCAAGGCGGATACCCACGAAGAATACCTTTTAGGCCTCCTTCAGATGGAAATAAAATATAGGGAGGAACTGCGAAAGGAAAGATTAATTAAGAATGCTGGATTCTATAACAGGAAACACTTTAACACCTTTAGATTTGATGATGTGAGCCTACCATCTGGGATAAATCAGGAATACTTAAGGGACTGTAGATTTGTGAAAGAAAAGAAGAATCTAGTTTTCTTTGGCAACACTGGCAGTGGCAAAACCCATCTTGCACAGGCATTGGGGCTTGAGGCCTGCAATCAAGGTAAACAGGTTTCCTTCTTCAGAACAGCGGCTCTGGTTAACAAGCTGTCTGAGGCTAAAAATGAGAAGACATTAAGCACATTATTAAAAAGAATTATGAAATCGGAGTTATTAATCCTGGATGAATGGGGCTATGTGCCCCTGGACAGAGATGGGGCTAGGTTGTTATTTGAAATCATATCAGAATGTTATGAAACTAAAAGTATTATAGTAACCACGAATATCGAGTTCTCCAGATGGTCAAATATCCTATATGATGAACAAATGACAAGTGCCCTCTTAGATAGATTATTACACCACTGCTACCTATTAATATTTAATGGAGATAGTGACCGAATGAAGAATTCATTGATTAGGTTGACATAAGAATTCCCCACCGGTGCCTGGGGAAAAACTTTTGCAAAAGTGGGGAATTTCCCCTTGCAAAAAACATCTTTGTATCCTACTGCTAAATTTGGGTTTAATAATTGATTTAGATCCAATTATTATTGATATTTTTTGTAGTAAATCCGAAACTATATCTATAACATCTTGTTGATGATTTGAGTTAGCAACTGTATGAAGATAATGTTCACTGTCAAATAATGAATAGATACTTTCAGGAAAACTTTCTTTAATTGCCATCAAAATAGAAAAAATGCTATTGAATATATAAATATTATATTCATATATATCATCTAGCTTTGATTCCAAAAATTGTAAAAATGAAATCATGCCAAACTGAAATTCATTTGAATCATATTTTTTAATGGAGTTAATCATTTCAGTAATTATAGTGAAGGGATATTCTTTATCCTTGACTGGGAATAGGTCATTGTAATTTGTATCTGACCGCTGTTTATGTGATCTTTTAATACAATCATTAATGGTTGCTAATATGTCTTCTTCAGTAGCAGGTTCCAAAAGATATGAGTCTAAATTCAAATTTACAGCCTCTAAGGCATAATCAAATTCAGAATAAGCAGTATTCAAAATAATTATTGGATTTAGGTGTTCCTTGATTTTTTTTGCAGCAGCCAAACCATTACAACCCGGCATATAAATATCTAAGATTATAATATCCGGCTTTTTTTCTATGGCCAAATCTATGGCCTGTACACCGTTATTTGCCTCACCTACGATAAAAAATCTAGAAGGATATCTAGCAAATATTGATTTTAAATATTCTCTTTCAATTACCTCATCATCTACAATAAGCACCCTATGCATTTTACACCCTCCAAAATAAAAATATTATTATTTCTTTGCATATTTTGTCATTGAAATATGTTTTTTTTTATTAAGTGGAAAGTTCTGCAAATACAATGAAAGGAAAATCATACTAATAAAATGATACCATATATATAAATGGAATACAAAATGATTATTAAAACTAGGAGGGAGAAAAATGGAAAATGCTAAACTAAAAAGAAACTTGTCTTTTTTATCAATGGTGGCGATAGCCTCAGGGGCAGTTATTGGTGGCTGGCTGGCAGAAGCTCCTTATTGGTTCTCAGTTACAGGTGCAGGTGCTGCATTTATCTTTCCAATATTAGCAATCTTACTGTTTCCTGTAGGACTATCATTTGCAGAACTAACAGCTATGTTACCATTTTCATCAGCGGTAGATATTTGGACTACGAATGCTTTTGGACATAAAGCTGGTTGGGCAGCTCAATGGATGATGTTTTTAATACAAGTTGTGGAACCTCCAATGATGGCATACATCTTTGTAACTGCTCTAAATTTCTTTATTCCAATTCCACCTAATATGGTGATGTGGGCAGCCATAGGGATTGTGTTTATTTGGTATATCTTATCAAACTTTAATATTAGTCTAACTGGCAGCCTAGCAACTATATTTTTCTTTACAATGGTAGCTATCTCATTGATAGTGGCAGGCGCATTTTTCTTTAGTGGCCATTGGTCAATGTCCAATATTACAAACCAAGGTGGGTTCTTTCCTAAAGGGTTTAATGGAATCTTTATTGCCTTTGCCGTATTTTCTCTGAAGTTTATTGGATTTGAAATGACCCCAACGATGATAGAGGAAACTAATTTTCCCCCATCAAAAATGTGGAAAATAATTTTGTCTGCTCTATTCGTACCAGCAATTTTGTATTTTATAGTAGTGTTCGCGATTGGTGGTATGGGTCCATGGAGTGAAATAGCAAATATGAGTATGCCAGAACCTGAATTGATTTCGAAATTTGGACTTCCAGTTGTAATTAGTATGGCAGCTATAGTTGCAGGCATATTGCATGCATTAACAACTCTTATGGGGTTTTGGGTATCGTCTGCTAGGGTCTTATATGGTGCTGCCCAATTAAATCAACTACCAAAATCCTTGATGAAGCTAAACAAATACGGGCAACCATATGTGGCAAACCTTGTAGTCTTGGCATTTTCAGTATTTTTCTGTTTCTTCACAGGAGAAAACTGGGTTCAATATATCTATGCAGCATCTTGTATAGCTGCAGGTATAGTTTACCTAATAAGCTGTTTAGACAGTATGGTTTTAAGGAGAAAACATCCAGAATGGGAAAGGCCTTATAAGGCACCGGGCGGAGATGCTTTATTTATAGTTGGAATAATTGTGGGCATCTGGATAATAATTGGCTCTTCACTAGAATTACCCTTTGCTGGATACATTTCTTTACTGATTTATTTCTTAATAGGAGTTGCATTGTATCTCTTGATGGAGTTTTACAGGAAAAAGGATCCAGAAGCTCATAAATTGATTACATTGACTCCGGCAGATAAGGACAAATTTGAATAGATAAAAGTTATAACTATTGATAAAAACAACGGCTTGCAAAAAGTTAAATATAGTTTCCAATAATATTAAATGAGGTGATTTAAATGAAAGTTGTATCAGGGAATAAGGTTATTTATAAGTTTTCACACAAAATGGATCCCATTGAAAAGGTTTCCCCGGGGGATATAGTTAAGGTAGAAACTAATGATTGCTTTTTTCAGCAAATATTCAAAGAGGAACAAGTTCTTAATGAAATCGATTATGATAGGTTAAATCCTGCTACTGGCCCTATTTATATTACGGGAGCCGAGCCAGGAGATCTATTAAAGCTCAAGATCCTAGACATAAATGTAAAAAATAAAGGTGTGGCAGCTGTTGTACCTGGTGAAGGAGTACTAGGAGATCAGGTTGCCAAACCGATTATTAAGATAATAGATATAGTAGACAATGTTGCAATTTTTAATGAATTAAAATTGCCCATTGAACCAATGATTGGTGTTATTGGTGTAGCACCCGCCTCAAATGAAATCGACTGGCCCACAGATAGCCCTTGGAAACATGGTGGCAACATGGATACAACAGACATAAAGGCAGGGTCAACATTGTATCTACCTGTAAGACAAAAAGGAGCCCTATTAGCACTTGGAGATTGTCATGCAATTATGGGAGATGGGGAGATTTGTTTTACTGGTCTTGAAGTCCCAGCAGCGGTTACGCTTCAAATAGATTTAATAAAAAATAAACCTGTCGAGTGGCCATTTGTAGAAACAAAAGATTCTACAATGATTATTGCCTCAGGAGACAATCTTGATAAAGCGGTCTATGAAGCCACTGATCAGGCAGTTAAGTTTATTAAAAATGGATTAGGCTATGACTGGGAAAGTGCCTATATATTGGCTAGTTTAACGGTTGATATAAAAATATCTCAACTAGTGGATCCAAAAATAACAGTTAGATCAGCTATACCAAAGTATGTCATATCAACCATAAAACTGGTAGAATCATTGTAGTAAAATAAATATAGAAAACAGCAGAGCCCTTAGATAAATTTAAATTTTGTCTAGGGGCTCAAAATATAGTTAATGAAATAATACCTACAATATATTTGGGAAACTTGGAAATCCTTTTTAATTCAAAAATAATAAGCCTTACTCCTGCTATTTTCAGTAGAAGACTTATATCTTTATTTAACCCTTATTTATTATTTTTATCTAATTTTGTAACTCTTTAAATCTTGATACATTAATTATTAATTCCTAACTTTTCTTTACTGCTTTATTTTCCATTTTATCTCTTACTGGAACCATCCAAACGTTAATCCAAGCAATAGACTCATTCTCATTTAATCTTATATCATTAATTCCAGATGCCTCTGGGATTGATATATTATCCTGTTCCATATCATATAGGCATAGCTCTAATACATCTCTTGCACTATCTAATGCATCCTCTAAACTATCACCAAAAGTAAAACAATTTTTAATGTCTGGGAAGCTAACATCGTATGATTCTTCCACTAATTTAATAATGGCAGGAAATATATATCTGTTTTTCATAAACTCCCCTCTTTATATAATTCCTATAATCCAGTGAAATAAGCTTTTTCAAAGGGACTAATAACCTTTTAGGGATACCATATCGGTATCCCTAAAATTGTAAAATATAGTTTTTAGTTGAGCACTTACATTAGAATACCTTATATTCTGGCAGTTTTACCTATAGTATCCAGAAACTCATCATAAGATCTCTTTTTAATATATTTTGTATAAAACATACCAGCAAAAATAATTAAGCCAACATAGCCAGATATAGGATAAATTATTCCCACCATTGTTGAAAATGATAATTGCCCACCAAAGAAACCTATTACCGCAGTTACTATGGCAACTATTTTAAATAGATTACTGCTTTCATCGTCAGATACCCTATTACAGGCAGTAAACATCATTGGCACTGCAGTAGTATATATGCCTAAAATCAACATAACAGAAAATATTTTTCCAAATATGGGGCTAATTTGGTCTGCAACATATAATGAAGGAATTTCAAGGGAATATACATTTGAAATATTAGCCAATAATCCAAAGTTCATTATTAGCACAGCTATAATAAAGGACACGCCTCCGAAAATCCCTCCATAAAAAGCATTCTTCTTGCTAGTCGCTGTACTAGCCCCAATACCTGCTAGATAGGGTGCAACACCTGTAACAGTATACGCCCCATATAGTAGACCGGAAATTCCCCAATTTTTAAACATTATATTTATATCTACTGTTTTAATGACATCATTGGCAACCCTCATACCTTCAGGGTTTTTTGCAATTGCAATTATACTTATTATCATTATTCCCACAAGAAGAAATGGCGATATATATCCTATGATCTTTACTAGTCTTTTAAGACCTAATAAGACTGTTCCCAAAGAAGCTACTATCATTAAGATTCTGCCAATGTTTCCATTTATCCCATAATATTCTTGAAAGGTTGATCCCGAGGCAGAAATCATTAGGGCATACACCATAAAAAGCATTATGGGTGTAAACCATTCAGTAAAGGTACCAAGGTATTTGCCTAGATAGAAATGGAATATCTTATTGGTTTGTTCAAGTTGTAGTTTTCTACCATCCTCAATAATAGTTATATTAAACCATGCATATAGAATTAAAGCTATTACAGCGACACCAATACTGCCCCATAGCCCATGTCCTGTGTAATACTGCATTGCTTCCTGTCCAGAAGCGAAACTTGAACCGATAACAAACCCCATAAATCCACCGCCAATAGCAATAACTTGGGCAAAATCTACCTTATTGTCATTCATCTTTTACACCTCCATATTATATAGTTTTTTCAAAATTACTTAAAATTTGAACCAATGTAGCATTAGTCTCGGGTATTCTTATCCTTACGGAATTTTTCCCTAAATTATAGAATCCCGAAGATGTTTCGATACCATGATCTTTTAATGCTTTATATAAATCAATACTCTCATTCTCAGTAAAAACAGTAAAGATTGGCACTTCT
Organism: Tissierellaceae bacterium; assembly: GCA_041655755.1. Taxonomy (GTDB): domain Bacteria; phylum Bacillota; class Clostridia; order Tissierellales; family Tissierellaceae; genus JAAYFT01. Next base: position 1,129 of record JBBAEY010000080.1, on the reverse strand, counting down.
GGAGCTGTTTCCAAAACCTTTAGTTTGTTAAATGAGCCGATTAATTCATTTTTATTTTCCCTTGTCCTGTTTATTGTTCCTTTCAAATAATCCTTATGGTTTAAGGCTTTCAAGGCAACATGCAATGCAACCCTATTTATTAGGAAGTCATCAACTAAAGAATACAATCCCATTAATTCACTACTTCCAACAAGATATCCTATTCTAATGCCAGCTAGGGAATAGGCCTTGGAAAAACTTTTTAGTACGTAAAAGTTATTATATTTGTGAATCAGACTTATTGCTGAATTTTGCATTGTCATATAATCTCCATAGGCCTCATCTATCAAAACAATTATATTTAATTCCCAAGCCCTTTTTATGATACTTTCAATATCGGATATATTTATAATTTGTCCTGTAGGATTATTTGGATTGTCAATATATATATACTTGTAATCACCCCACTCTAGGGCAGCTATAAACTCATCTAGGGAGAACTTATAGTTTTTTTCCTTATCAAGTAAAACAGGTACATATATGCCACCATGAAATCTTAGACTATCAACAAATTCTGGGAATTGAGGGCTATAACCTAAAACCCTATCCTCAACATCTATGAATAAACTATTCAAAGAATTGATTAAGCCCATAGATCCATCAGAGATTGCTAAATTATTGTAGTCTAATTTTACAATAGCTTCCCAGTATTTAATAAGTTCGTCTCTGAATTCAAAAGCCCCAAGTTCTGGATAGGGACCTATTTCAATAGGAGTCCCCTTATTTTCTATTAAGATATTTTCTGGATGTCCAAAGGGGTTAACACCAAAAGAGCAATCGACTATAGGTCCATTATTATCTGTCATGCCAATCTTTAAATAATCACTTTTGGTGAAATCATTCAAATGCTTACGCAGTTTACTACTATACATTTTAACCCCTCCCAGATTAAGAAAAACTATATTTACAAATTTGAAATAAAATCTCCTATCCTATACCACTAACATTCTTTCAGCGGAGAACTTTTCGTAGCTTTTCTCCAACATAATTTCCTCTAAGATATCCACGACCTTGTAAACATCTTCAAATGATGTGTATAGGGCTACAGGTGCTATTCTAATAACATTTGGCTCACGAAAATCAGGTATTA
>JBBAEY010000079.1:0-10077 GCA_041655755.1 Tissierellaceae bacterium | reverse complement strand
CATGGTCTAAATGCAAAGTTTGCACCTATTCCCTTTGAATCATTTGAGGCAACTACAGTGCCTTCCTTGTCTGTAATATAGACAAAATCCAGGTGTTCACCCTGCTTGACAAAACCTTCCAGAATTGCTTTTTCATTGTTCAAGTGCACTATTTCTGCCTTCTTAGACATGTCAACAAGCAGGTTTAATATTCTATTGCTTTCCTTAATTTGATTGTCACTTAACTGGGATTCCTTCACCAAACTGGCAGTCAATTGATTTTGGTCCCCAGACATTTTAAGCAGTTGCTGGGAAATTTCATTTAAATTATCCGTAAGCTGTGTTCGTGCCTGGCTAGAGGCACTGACCTCCTGGCTGCTGGCTGCAGTCTCTTGGGACATGGCAGCTACCTTATCTACTTCGTCGAATATAACCTTCGTACTGGACAGATCCTCTTCCAAAAACCTTACTATGTCGTCAACAGTGGACTTTACAGTATCTACAAGGCTTTTCATCTCGTAAAATTTCTCCGCAGTATTTTTAGTCTCTATGGAGTTTTTCTCTATTAAATCTACAGTTTCCTCCACATTGTTTGCTGTTATCTGGGTTTGATCCTTTATCTCATTTGCAGTGAAGCTTATCTTATCTGCTGCAAGCTTGGACTCCTCTGCCAACTTACGCACTTCTTCTGCTACTATAGCAAATCCCCTTCCGGCTTCCCCCGCCCTAGCTGCTTCTATGGCTGCATTGAGGGCCAAGAGGTTTGTCTGTTCCGCCACCTGGGTCACCGAATGGACTATGGCACTAATCTCCTCCGACTTTATTTGAAGGTCTCTGATGTTTTCTGCAGATACCCTATTGGATTCTACAGTCTTATCTATGTCATTTGTAAGATTGGTGAGTATAACTTGTATATGGTCGGATAGCTCCCTAAAATCATCTATGACCTCTATGGACTTTTTAGTTTCCTCTTCTAGGCTTACTGCTTGTTCCACAAGTCTGTTCACAAGCTTTGCTATGTTTTCAATGGAATATGCAGTCTCATCTGCACCCTTGGCAACTCCATCTATGGCTTGTAAGATTTCCCTATCCGATACATTGGCTCCATTGACTACCTCAATCAACCTTTCCGAATAATAGGCGTTTTTTTGTGCTGACATATCAAACTGCTCCAGCATTTCCATTAGGCTATTTACCAAGCCTTCGAAATCATTTATTACCCTGTGCTCCCCTTCAACTTCTTCTAGAAATACCAGGGAAGCAAAAAAATCTCCTGACAGTAAAAGATTTATGGTCTTAGATATTCTGTCAACCAAACTTCCCCCTCCACTGCCACCCATCTTGGAAACTATCATGGCAGCTATAAGTGAGCCGATGTAGGTCGCTAGGATTGGAACTACTAGGGTATCCAGCCTAATATTAACTAGATATGTAGCCAATAAAAGCAAAATAGTAGGTATAGCCGATACTATAAGTAGCAGCGGAAATCTTCCTTTTTTCATTATATTATACCTCCAGGTTGAAAAATTTAATATATTACCAGATTAACACAAATAGCTAAAAATGTCTAGTATCCCATTTTTATGAAGACTTGTCAAGTTTTGAGGGTTTATTTGCCCTTCTAACTAGTGATATACTTGACAAAATGTTACTATTTTGTAACCTTTTGAAAGGAGGGAAATAGATAAGTTTTAATTTTCTAAATTTCAAGGAGGACATAATATGTTAAAAAAGAAGAAAAAGCTGGCTATTTCATTACTTGCTGCCAGTATACTTAGTTCATCAGCAGCCAGTGCTGCAAATTTTTACTACCCTAATATTACTTATTCGAATAATTATAATAGAGGCTATGCAGTAAACTACTACTATGATTATTCACCAATTGAAAATTATCCCCAGTGGACATGGACTGTGGTCAATACCAGCCCTGTGTCAAGACCTGGGACAATCATCCAGTTACCTGAGAGGCCTTCCACTCCAAATGTACCATCTGAGCCCGCACCAAGTAGGCCAGTGGAAACCCCTGTGGAGACTCCAGCGGAAACCCCAACAAGGCCTAGCCAGCCAAGTAGGCCCGTTGAACCAACTAATCCTGCACCTAGCCCATCTATATCTGGCCTATCTGCCATAGAGGCTGAAGTAGTAAGATTAGTCAATGTTGAAAGGCAAAAGGAAGGGCTAAGACCTCTGGAAGCAAGCCTAGAATTGTCAAATGTAGCCAGGAAGAAATCTGAAGACATGGGAAAAAATAACTACTTTAACCACAATTCACCTACTTACGGTTCACCCTTCGATATGATGAAGTCCTTTGGCATCAAATATGGCACTGCTGGGGAAAATATCGCAAAAGGTCAGCTTTCGGCCCAATCTGTAGTCAGGGCCTGGATGAATTCATCTGGCCATAGGGCCAATATTATGAACTCCAGTTTCACTAAGATTGGTGTCGGCTACTATCAGACCAGCAATGGGACAAACTATTGGACCCAAATGTTTACAAATTAATTAGGGTGTCAAAATATCATATCAATATGAATTTTTTTGTGTTATAATAATAGTTAGCCTTCTTTTTGAGGGCTAACTACTATTTTGCTAGGTGATCAGATGAATAAAGAAAACGAAAGACGAAAATTGCTTGGAGAGGAGCCCATAGCCAAACTGCTATTTAAATTTTCTCTGCCTGCAATTACTGGAATGATTGTAAACGCATTGTACAATGTTGTAGATAGAATTTTCATTGGCAAGGGCGTAGGGGATTTGGCCATAGGCGGCATCTTCATTACAATGCCCATATCCTTGGTCATCATGGCCTTTGGTATGCTTATAGGCATTGGCGGAAATACACTGGTATCTATCAAGCTGGGACAAGACAGGAAGGAAGAGGCAGAGAAGGTCACAGGAAACGCCTTTGTTCTCCTTATCTTGGCTTCCCTAGCCATTAGTATATTTGGCCTGATTTTTCTGAAGCCACTACTAAATGCATTTGGTGCGTCCCCATCCAACTTTGGATATGCCTATGACTATATGAAAATCATACTAATAGGTGCACCCCTCCAAACTATTGGATTCGGCATGAACAATTTTATCAGGGGTGAAGGCAGCCCAACCATTGCCATGAAGACTATGCTCATAGGTGCCATTACAAATACCATACTTGACCCCATCTTTATCTTTGTCTTCCATATGGGGGTAGAGGGTGCGGCACTGGCTACTATCATATCCCAAGGCCTATCTGCAATCTGGGTTATGAGGTATTTCTTTGGAGGCAAGTCCATGCTCAGCATCAAAAAATCCTACTTAAAACTAAAATGGGATATATTTAAGGACATTATAGCCATTGGAGTAGGCCCATTCAGCATGCAAATTGCTGGCAGTATGGTAACTGTCCTGCTCAACAACAGTTTGAAGAACTACGGCGGAGATTTGGCTAATTCCAGTATGGCAGTAATAAATAGTGTGGCTATGATGGTAATGATGCCTGTCTTTGGCATAAACCAAGGTTCTCAGCCTATTATTGGCTTTAACTACGGGGCAAAGAACTATGATAGGGTCAAGGAAACCCTAAAATATTCTGTTATCGCTGCCACGGCCCTAACATCACTGGGATTCGTACTGACTCAATTTTTCCCGGTCAAGCTTTATCAGCTATTTATAAGTAAAAATGGAAATCTCACTGAAATTTCAAGAATTGGAGTTCCTGGCATGAGAACCTATCTGGCTATGTTTCCCATAATAGGTTTTCAGGTAGTCAGCTCCAACTACTTTCAGGCCACTGGGAAGCCTAAGCAATCCATGTTTTTAAGTTTGTCCAGGCAGGTGCTTATACTTATTCCGGCCCTAATCATCCTTCCAAGGATATTTGGACTTACTGGCGTATGGATGGCGGGACCTCTGGCGGATTTCATTGCATCTGTTCTCACGGCACTTTTCGTCCTGAGGAGCATAAAAAATCTAGGAAATGAGGTAAATCCTAGACTAAATAAGACTATTGAAGAAAATTAAGGGGCCTAGATTAGGTCCCTTATTGTATGTGCAAAGTTGTTCATCATTTTAGCTGTAAATCCCCATATGATGTATCCCCCATAGTGGTAAAACATGACAATGTTCTTTCCAGATCTCCAATTGTAATCCTTCCCGTTGGGTATCAAATTGTAGGGGAATTCCTCATTTAATACGGTCTCTAGCTCCAGCTGGTATTTGTCTGGCTCTGTATTCAAGAAAAAGTCCAAGGGAACTGTGAATATGTGGTCGACTTCGTCCTTACTTGGCTCTATTTCCCCTATGTCTATTTTTTCTATAGTGCCTACAAAACAGTGGATTGTAATACCTGCATGGGAAACTAGATAGTCAAGCTCCCCTATGATCTCTATATTTTCCCTCCCTATATTTAGCTCCTCCATGGTTTCCCTAATGGCAGCATCTCGGTAGCTTTCCATGCCTTCCACTTCCCCGCCGGGAAAGGATATTTCCCCTGGCTGCTGGGTCAAATCCTTGGACCTCAATTCAAATATTATCTCTAGCCTACCCTTATTATTTATGATAGGTATGAGGACAGAGTATCTATTCCTTATGTCCAAAGGCTTAGGGGTCCTATCTTTTAACTTTTCAATTATATGTTCTATATCCATCTCACACCTCCTAAACCTACACCAAAGCTTATTTGCTAAAGATTATATCTGCTATTTCCAGTATAATGTCCTCCTTGCCAAATATGGGAATTATATCGACCTTTTCAATTATCCTGTCAAATCTACTTATTTCCTCCCTATCCTTGACTATTCTCTGACCCTCTACCAGGTCTAATAGTTCCTCAAAACTATAGATTCTATACCTATCTATATTGCATTTTTCTGCCTTTCTCTCCAATAAATATACTAGTAGGTCTCCATAGTCCCTGCTTTTATCCATGGAAAGCATGGAGTATAGCTTAGGCAGTATATCTTCAAATAGGCTTCTCCTATGGTAGCCCTCATGCAATTTAAGTATATCCCTCATCTGACCTATCTTTTCCTCCCCTAGTTCAAGCAGAAGGTCTAGGTAAAATTCCTCGTCCTCCCTAGGCTCTATATAGTATCTGTCTCCCTTTAGTCCCCTTAGGGCTCTCAAGCCGTCATAGTAGCCCATTTCAATATTGGACTTGGCCCTAATCCCATCGTACTCAACTGCCCTTCCCAGATATTCACTTGGAGATATGACCATGGATGTCTTGCCGGGCAGCCTTATCCTACGGGTTATGCCCTTGGCATGGGTCCTAACCAATATGAGATCCTTGTAACCTTTTTTTAGCAGCATCCGATAGGGCAAATTGTCGTAAAATCCTCCATCCAAGTACCTCTTTCCCTTAATCCTCTCAGATTTGAAAAAAGGCAGGTAGGCACTAGCCAAGAGATAGTGACTTAGCTCCCCCTTGGGTATATCTTCTAAAAAGATATAAAGGGGCTTGAACTCACTTAGGTTTATGGTTACTATGCCAAACTCCATTTTAGATTTTCTTATTCTTTCCTCGTCTATATACTCGTCTAAAAGGGCCTTTAGGGGAGTTATATCAAAACCCTTGTCCCCTATGAAGGATTTAATCTTTTCCTTGATAAAGGGAAAGTTCTCCCTGATGGGCCTTAGCTCCATTAACTTTTCTATTTCCTTGTCATCTACATCGATTACCATAGAATATGAAATCTTGCTCCACAATTCATAGCATCTGTCGTAATCTCCCTGCACTATCATGGCACCATTTAAAGCTCCAATGGAAGTGCCTACAACGCCGCTTATCTCGATGCCTTCTTCCATTAGAGCCTTATACACGCCTATATGATATGATCCCTTAGCTCCTCCACCTTCCAGAACTAGACCATACATCTATAACACCTCTCTACTCATTTACAATATCAGATGTGCAATTAGGACACCTTGTAGCATCCAGGTGAATCTCGGTAAAACAATATGGACAGGTCCTTGTAGTCGGTGCCGCCTCAACCTCTTCTTCTTTTTTCTTAAATGCATTTAACTGTTTAATAACTAAAAATATGGAAAAGGCAATGATTAAAAATTCGATAACCGTATTGATAAAGACCCCATAATTGAGTGTTGCAGCCCCTGCCTCTTGTGCTGCCGTCAGTGATGGATACCTAGACCCATCTAGGCTGATAAATAGGTTTGTAAAGTCTACCTTTCCAATGGCTAGGCCTATGACGGGCATTACCATATCGTTTACAAGAGATGTGACTATTTTCCCAAATGCACCTCCTATGATAACCCCTATGGCTAAATCCACTACATTTCCCTTTACTGCGAATTCTTTAAATTCTTTTAGCATAAGCATCTCCTCCCTTGTGTTAAAATATACCCAAAATACCCCTCAATAAACTATTGGAAAGCCTTGTAATATCTGATAATATTAAGGAGAATAAAAGAGGAGCTGATTAGATGAGAAAACCTTGGAAGGAATATTTTATGGAAATAGCTGAAATTGTCGCCACACGAGGCACATGTGACAGGGCCTATGTGGGCTGCCTCTTGGTCAACGACGACAATAGGATAGTGTCGACAGGTTACAATGGTTCTGTAGCAGGCAACCCCCATTGTGACGACGTGGGACATACCATGAGAGATGGACATTGTATAGCCACCATTCACGCCGAGATGAATGCCCTATTGTACTGTGCCAAGGAGGGAATTCCAGTAAAGGGCTGTACTGCCTATGTGACTCACTTTCCCTGCCTCAACTGCACAAAGTCCCTAATACAGGCTGGCATAAAATTTATCTACTACAAGCATGACTATAGGGTAGATGAATACGCCATCGAACTGCTGGAAAGGAACAAGGTAGGCTTTGAGCAAATCAAGTAATGGCTTCCTTAGCCAATTTATCTGCCTCCTCATTGTATTTAACACCTGAGTGGGCTTTTACCTTGATAAATTTTACCTTTAATTTGCCCTTGATGGAATCATAAAACTCCTTGTAGTTTTTGGTTCCTTCTTTATTTGTCTTCCAGTTTCCCAGGGCCCAATTTTCTATTCCCGTATAATCGTAATGTAGATAGAGGGTAACTATATTTCTATCTAGGGCAATTTTCATAGCCTCCATGGCCCCCTTCAATTCCCCAGATACATTTCTCATCTCTGCCAAATCCCTATGGTCCTCTTTGCCGCTGAAAGTCTCCTTGCCAGCTACTGTTAAAAACACTATTCCATAGCTGTATTCGAATTTCTCAAGGCTGAAGCTTCCATCTACATAGGCTATGGCTTCTCCTTCTTTTAATTCCAGCCTATCCTTTTCCTCCCCTTGCTCTTCTCCACCCTCCATAAATCTCAGGGCCTCCTCAGGACTAGAAAACTTCTTGTAGATGGCACCTGAAAAACCCCTTACATTTTCCTCACACTCTTTCCAACTTTCATAGATACCTATATTTTTACCTTTTTTAACTGCGTAGTAGTACTTTGCCATTTTGCACCTCCGCTTTAACGCCTTATTATATCACAGTTTGGGGCTTTTTCGCCTTAAAAAAATCCTCATATTTATTAACAATATAGCCATATTAATGATATAATATTATTGAATGGAATACAAAAGAATTTATTATAATATACATGGTTTTACCATGGAAGGAGGGTTTTCCAATGAAGATTGACATAATAGGAATGCCGCTATACTATGGCTGCGACAGAGATGGCGTTCAGTTGGGTCCAAATACCTTGAGGGATAGAGGTCTGGAGGATATCATCCGAGAAAAGGGTCACAAGTCCTACGATATGGGCAATATCCATATAGCCCTTGTCCCTGAGGAGGATAAGTACAGGGATCATCCAAAGATGAAATATCTAGGGGCAGTTGCAAAAGCAAATGAGGACCTAGCCAACAGTGTCTATTCCTCCCTTAGTAGTGATGGCTTTCCCTTTGTCATAGGCGGAGATCATGCCCTTGGTGCTGGCAGTATAGCAGGAGCTGCTAAGTTTTTCGGCGAATTGGCAGTTATCTGGGTAGATGCCCATGGAGATATAAATACAGAGGAAACTTCCCCCTCGGGAAATATACACGGTATGCCCTTGGCCGCTTCTATGAATGTTGGCCACCCCATGCTTACCAATATATACTTTGAAGGAATTAAGGTTAAACCAGAAAATGTATATATCCTAGGCGGCAGGGATATAGATAGGGGAGAATTTGAATTGGCTGAGAGGTTAAATCTCAACCTATACACCTCAGATATAATAAATGAGAGGGGTCTAGACAATATACTCGAAGAAATAATCAATAAAATAAACACATCCAGTGTAGATGGTGTTCACCTAAGCTTTGATATAGATGTGTTGGATTCCAGCCTAGTACCTGGCACTGGCACACCTGTTGAAAATGGATTTACCATGGAAGAGGCCAAGCAAGTCTTCACAAGTTTACTGAAGGAAGGTTTTGTAAATTCCATGGACTTTGTGGAGTTAAATCCAAAAATAGACCACGAAGACGGTCGAACTGTGGACAACTGTATGGAGATTGTGGACCATATATTTAGCCACCTGTAATCTTTATTTAAACTAGACATTTTTATTTAGGGACGAATGTCCCTAAATTTATGTCTTATTTTATTTGAATAGCCTATATAATTGTAGTATGATTTACTTATCTAATTACATAAAGGAGGTTCAACAGGTATGAATGTAAAGGAAATGAGAAGTAGGGCTAGGGAAAAAATGAAGGGCTTCTGTAGGGTTTGCCCTGAATGCAATGGAGTTGTCTGTGCTGGTGAAGTTCCCGGCATGGGGGGCACCCTCACTGGTTCATCCTTCAAATCAAATGTCACGGATTTAGCCAAGGTAAAGGTCCGCCTAAAAACCATACATAATGCTAGCAACCCAGATACAAGCTTTGACTTCTTTGGCGTCAAATTGGACATGCCCATAATCGGAGCAGCCGTAACAGGTACTGCCTTCAATATGGGTGCCACCATCACTGAGGAAGAATATATAGACTCTGTGGTCACTGGAAGTATAAATGCAGGTGCCATGACCATGATTGGGGACTCCGTAAACCCTGTCTACTACGACTACGCCTTAAATGCAGTAAAAAATGTCAACAGCAAAGGCATCGCCATTATCAAGCCCAAGGAAAATAAGGTGGTAATTGAATTTGTAAAAAAGGCCGAGGACATTGGAGCTGTGGCAGCGGGAATGGATATTGACGGGGCAGGACTAATCACTATGGCCTTACACGGCATACCAGTGGGACCAAAGACTCCCGAAGACCTAAGGGAAATCATATCCTCTACCAAGCTTCCATTTATATTGAAGGGTATCATGACTAAGGAAGAAGCCCTCCTTGCAGTAGAAGTCGGAGCCAAGGCGATTGTAGTATCTAACCACGGAGGCAGGGTACTGGATCATACCCAGTCGACAGCAAAGGTGCTGCCTGAAATCGCAGAGGCTGTCAAGGGCAAGATTATGATATTGGTTGACGGTGGCATCAGGACCGGGGTCGATGTACTTAAAATGATAGCCCTAGGAGCAGATGCAGTCTCCATAGGCAGGCCCGTTTCCATCGGCGCCTATGGCGGATTTGCCCAGGGGGTTGAGCAGGTGTTTTCTGATATGAGAAACCAGCTCTATCAGGCAATGATACTGACTGGAGCCAAGGACTTAAAATCAATAGATAAGTCCATGATATCCATAGAATGGTAATATAACTTATAAAAAACAGACTTTCTATGGCTTTACCATATGAATTTAAAATCTCTTGAAAATTCGGCATAGTCCTTATAGGGGCTATGCCTTTTTGCCCTCCCTAGTTACAGATAGAAATAATCACGGACTCGTGATATAATTAAAAGATGATATTGGACTAAGGGAGGATATTCAAATGGCAGTAAGCTATAAGAAACTATTTCATTTATTAATTGAAAAGGAAATGTCTAATGGAGATTTACAAAGAGAAGCAGGCTTTTCTGCTAATATAATTACTCGCCTAAAAAGGAATGAGTATATTAAGCTAAAGAGTGTAGAAAGCATCTGTAGAGCATTAAATTGTGGAGTAGATGATATTTTGGACTTTGTTCCAGAAGAAGACTAGAAAATAGGAGGGATAAGATGGCAAACAGAAAAGAAGCAGAAAGA
>JBBAEY010000078.1:0-10137 GCA_041655755.1 Tissierellaceae bacterium | reverse complement strand
AATGGACTTAATAGGTCTAAAGAGACCCTTAGCCACAAGAAAAGGTACCAGTCCAGATAGGGCCAATATCAGGGGCAAGGCCACAGTGCTAGGTGCATACTTGTAGGCCAAAATAGAAGGAATGCCCACCAGGAGCAGGGAACTAATAGCAATTTTCCCCTCCATATTCTTAATAAAGCCAAAAGAAAGCAGATTGTTTAAAAAGAACCTTTTTTCATAATAAATCTCATCTGGGAAGCTAATGCTGATTTTTGTAAAGTCCCCTGTCTTTTCCAGGACCTCCACCTCTATATCTTCCTTAAAATATTTTGCAGCACCCTCTAACATGCCGTGGAAGTAGGGAAACATTCCCCTAGAGGAGGCATAGGTCATATGGGCCACGTATTTACTCACTGGATTAATGCCTAAGATAGGTGGATTGGCACCGGGTATTCTTTTGGTCACTACAACGTGGATATCGTACATGGCCTGTAAAAAGGAGTACAAGTTCTTGTATCTAAAGAAAGCTGGGTAGATTTTAGAATAGGTCATGACATTTTGGGTACCCATATTTCTCCACAATTCATCGGGGCTTATGCCAATCTTCTTGGCTATGACATCTACAATCCCCCTTGCAACTCTATCCTCTATATCTTCTGTAGGTGTAAATATTCTATTTGGTGCAATTTGAAAATGCTCTAGGGCTTCATTGGTGACCTGGTCCCCATATAGAGCCCTGCAGGTTTCAACCCACGCTGAAACAATAGTACCTTTCAAAACCTTCCCCTCCTTAACTTATATGGTTTATTATATCACAATTGTCGACAAAAAACTTAATCCAATCCATATATATCCAAAAACAATTCAGAATTAGAAAGATTTCATATCAATAATCAGATAATATAAATGGTATATTAGGACATAATTACAAATAAATGACTAATAATCAAGAAATCTTGTTTTTTCAATTGACAAATGCCTTTATAAATAGTATAATAATTTATTTATTTGACAGAATAGGCTATATGTGGTATAATTCACATATGAGTGTCCGAAACACTCCTTCTGCCCCCGAGAATTCGGGGAGAAATTAAAGGAAGGTGGGTTGCTTTATAGAAAAAGATATTTTAACTAGAATTCGGAAGGACATCGAAAAATACATCGGCAAGAACGTCATATTAAGGGCGAACAAGGGAAGAAAAAAGACTATAGTTAGAGAAGGAATATTAGAAGCAGCATACCCGAATATCTTTATCGTCAGCATAATAAACGAATATGATAGCTCTAGGAAGGTATCTTATACCTATACAGATGTATTGACTGGAACAGTGGAGGTAACTGTCTCCTCACAAGCCCAAACAGAAGTAAAGATTTCTTAAAAAATAACTGTACAATAATTGTACAGTTATTTTAATTTGGCCTTTATCCATTTTTATTCATTATTTACGACTATATGGCATATATATCTTCATAGGATATATAAGGAGAAAATTAGGGGGGATATTATGACCATAGAGTTGATAAAGGATCTATTGAAGATTGAGGAACTCAGGGGAAGGGGAGACACCCAAACATTGGTGGAGACAGAAGTTTACCTAAATCCATCAAAGCCCAGCATAGAAAAGCTTCTTTGGACAGATGGACAGGTAGAAATCCTGTCAACAAAGGCCATTAGGGATAGGCTGGTAATCTCCGGTGTAGTGAAGTTTAAGGTGGTTTACAAGTCAGAGGAAGAAGAGGACAATATTTATTCCATTGATTCCAATGGGGATTTTAGGGAAGAAATAGAGATACCGGGAATTACCGAGGATATGTCGGCCTTGGTGAAGGCACATATCGAATACATCGAGGATGAAATTTTGGATCACAGAAAATTGTCCCTCAAGGCCCTGGTGGACCTAGAGGGCAAGGTAGAGGAGCTAAATACCCTCGAGGTAATTAAGGGGGTAGAACATAAGGACAGCCTGCAAATTCTAAGGGAAACCGTAAACTACAAGGAGATACTGGGCAGGGATAGCTCCTATGCCATAGTAAAGGAAGCATTTGAATTGGCAGAGGATAAACCCAGCATAGAGGAAGTCCTGAAAATATCTTTTCAGGCCTATGAAAACGAGTCCACAGTAGTAGACGATAGAATAATTATCTCGGGTACAGTAAATGGCAGGATTATCTACTATGGTGAGGGACAAATAGCCACAGTGGAGAGGGAAATGCCCTTTAGCCATTTCCTAGAGCTCCAGGGGGCAGTTGAAGGAGCCCAGGCAGAGCTAGACCTAGAGCTAGTAGAGGGAGGCTTTGAGGTACTGGAAAACGAGGAAGGTGAGTTTAAGGTACTGGATCTGGAAATTAAACTTAGGGTGCAGGGGACTGCCTTTTCAGAAAATGAAAAGTCCCTGATAGTAGATGCCTATTCAACAAAGGAAAAGATAAAGCTGGAAATGGAAGAGGTAAATCTACTGGAAAACATAAAGACCTTGATTCATAGGGAGAGTCTTGCCCTAGACCTAGCCGAATACAGAATTAAGGAGCTATATGACCTATCAGGCTATACAACTATTATAGATACTAGAATCATAGACGAGGGAATAACCGTAGATGGCATACTGTCAGTGGATGCAATTTACCTTGAAGAGGACACAGAGGAAATAAATACCCTAAAGGAAGAAATACCATATAAATTTTACCTGCCAGTTGAGGGGATAAGTTTTAATTCAGTGGTTGAAATAGACATAGATCTGGAGTCCATCAAGACCTGTCTATACAAAGAATCTACAAAGATAGAGGGGAATATAAAACACAGGATAAATGTCAACAGAAACAGGCTCTTAAAGCTAATAAGGGCAATGGAGGAGACAGGGGAGCTAATAGATAAGAAAGACAGACCCAGCATTACAATATACATTGTCCAAAATGGTGATATACTGTGGGATATAGCAAAGAGATACAAGACCACCATGGAGGAAATACTAGAGGACAATGAGAGCATAAATCCAAATAATATAATTCCGGGGGAAAAAATAATTATAGAGAAAAAAGTAGATATAAATTTCTAGAGCAAAAATTGTGATATAATAAATGAGAAATTTATATAAGGGAGAAATACAAATGAGGGAAATCGTCATTAAGTCCTATGGAAAGGTAAACCTAGGATTGGATGTACTATATAAAAGAGAAGATGGCTATCATGAAATCAGCACCGTAATGCAGCAGATAGATTTATCGGATACAGTAACCATTAGGGAAAATGGAGGAAGCATTCTATTAGAATCAGATTGTCAGGAACTTCCCCTGGATTCTACAAACCTAGTCTATAGGGCCTGGAAGGCAATTCAGGAGAGGACTGGGCTAGACAGGGGTGTGCAGATAAAGATAGAAAAAAATATCCCCCTGTCCGCAGGATTGGCAGGGGGCAGCTCCAATGCGGCAGTTGTCCTCAAGGGCCTCAATGAGCTTTGGGATCTGGGTCTAGATCAGGGTGAATTGATAGAGATTGGCAGGAGTATCGGAGCAGATGTACCTTTTTGTATTACAGGGGGTACTGCATGGGCAGAGGGGATTGGAGAGAAGCTAACACGGCTTAGACCCTTTAGGGGCAAGGACCTATTGCTCATAAACCCGGGGACAAGGGTATCTACTGCCCAGGTCTATAGTAGCATAAACGGGGGAGATGGAAAAAGAATAGACATGGGAAAGATCATTTCATCCATAGAAGAGGACGACATCAGGGGGGTGGCAGCCAACATGGAGAATATAATGGAAGGCGTAGTCATGGAAAAGCTTCCAATCATATCCCACATAAAAAATGACATGCTAAGATATGGGGCATTAGCCAGCCTGATGAGCGGCAGTGGGCCAACTGTATTTGGATTATTTGACGACAGGGACAAACTGGAATATTCTGTGAAAAAGCTGAAGGGCAAGTATCCTACAGTGCTACTGGCAAAGACAATTTAATATGTAGGCTATGGCTAGGTCGACCAACCATAGCTTGTATGCAGTGGCTTTTTAGCCAGAATTTATTTTTGATTTTAAGATTGCGTATATAAAACCCATCTTTTGTAAATCCTATGATTTACAGGAGGTGGGTTTTTTGTTTGGGGAAATGACAGCTGCAATCAAGGGACTAAATGGCTATGCCCTGATACTAATTATGATACTTGTGGGTTTGTTTACCCTATTATATGAGGCTCCCAGGCACAGAAGAAGTGGAGAAGATAGGGAGGTAAAAATAATAAGTCTAATCTCCTTTTCGTATCTGGCTCTGGGAATTATTTTGTTTGTCCTATTATTAATGGAATAGAGGGATATTATATGAATGCTAAACTTTCAAAGGATATAGAAGAAAATATCAGGACCATAGAAGGATTATTTATGAATTGCTATGACATAGTCATTCGGAGGCTTGAAATAGGTGGGGGCTATAAGGTAAAGATTGCAGTCCTATATATCGATGGCCTTATAGATAAAAACCATGTGTCGGAATACACCATTGGATTTTTAAACTCCGAGGCTTCAGGCTCATTTTCAGCCATGGGACATGGAAATGACATCCTGGATACTATCTCCAAGGAGGTCCTAGCCAATGCAGAAATAGAGGAAGAATCTAATATGGAAAATATCGTAGATGCAATTCTCTCCGGCGATGCGGTTCTCATGGCGGACAAGGCAGATAAGGCCATAGTCATAGGATCCAGGGGCTGGGTATTCAGGAGCATAGAAGAGCCTCAGACAGAAGCAGTCATCAGGGGTCCAAGAGAAGGGTTTACAGAGGTATTAAAATTCAACGTAACCATGATAAGAAGGAGAATAAAAGATACTAACCTGAAGATCGTCGTAAAACCCATTGGCAGGAGGTCAAAGACCGCCGTTGCAATCTTATATATGGAAGATATAGTTGACAAGACCTTTCTTCAGGAGCTAAACAGAAGGCTGCAGGCAGTTGATATAGATTCCATATCAGATAGCTCCTCCCTAGAGTATTTGATAGAGGACAACTATATGTCTGCATTTCCGCAAATAGAGAATACTGAGAGGCCTGATTCGGTGGCAGCCTCCTTATATGAAGGAAGGGTAGCACTCATAGTGGATAATTCCCCCTTTGCATTGATACTTCCGGCTACCATAGGGACCATACTCCAGTCCTCGGAGGACTACTATTCCCGCTGGAGTGACTCTACATTTGTTAGATTTATTAGAATCATTGCAGTGGGTCTAACAGTCCTGTCCCCCTCCCTCTACATAGCGATTACAGCCTATCACCCGGGACTCCTGCCTGCAAAGCTGACCTATTTCCTAGCTGCATCCAGGATTGACGTGCCCTTTCCCGCTGTAGTAGAAGCTACCCTCATGGAATTAACCCTAGAGCTCCTGAGGGAATCGGGAACGAGGGTAGCAGGGCCCATAGGCAGTACCGTCGGTATAGTCGGAGGCCTAATCATAGGTCAGGCGGCAGTAGATGCGGGAATAGTAAGCCCCCTGATGATTATAATCGTGGCCGTGACCACCATAGCATCATTTGTAATCCCCAGCCATGAATTTGCCTCGGGATTGAGGGTTTGGAGATTTATACTTATGGGTTTTTCTGCAGTGCTGGGTCTATATGGCATTATGCTGGCAGTAATCCTACTCATAAGCCATTTAATAAAAATGGACAGTTTTGGAATCCCCTATACCTCGCCCTACTCTGGCCTTGGAATAGCCACTGGAGATTTAAAGGATACGCTAATCAAGGCTCCAATTCAACACTTAAGAGAGAGGCCAAACTTTACTAGGCCCCAAAACAAGGTAAGAATGGGAGGTTACTGGAAAAATGGAAGGAAATAAAAAACTATCTAACAGGCAAATAAAGGCCCTAGTGATTTCTACCATAGTTGGTGTTGGAATACTCTCCCTGCCAAATTCCCTGGCCCTAGCCAATGGGAATGATGGTTGGATCCCCATAATAATAGCGGGCCTATTGACAGCAGCCATAGTAGCAATCATAGGGAGGATTTTTGACCTATATCCAGACAAGGACTTCTTTCAAATAGGAAGGGAATTGCTGGGAAATTGGCTATTCACCCTATTTTTGCTTATATTTTCTGCCTACCTCATTGGACTTATGTCCTTCCTCTCAAGGAGTTTAGCTGAACTGGTGAGGGCATTTTTGTTAGACACCACGCCAACGGAGGTAATAATAATTACATTTATTTTAGTTACATCCTATATAGCTAGGGAGGAAATCAATATAATAGGAAGATTGGCCTACCATATATATCCATTGATAATAGTTGCCACCTTGACCTTGGTCATATTCTCCCTGCCCAGCGTAGATTTTACAAATATCCTGCCCCTCTTTCAATCCAAGATGAGTGACATACCCAAGGGAATTAGGACCTCCTTTTTTAGCTTTGTAGGATATGAAATCCTATTTTTTTCCCTGCCCTATTCAGAAAAGAAGGATGGAAGGATAAGGGCCGCCCTATGGGCAATTGGCCTCGTGGTCCTGATATATTTGGTGGTTTTCTTCATCACCCTTGCCCAATACGGCGAGCCCGGCCTAAAGAGGCAGGTATATCCCACCCTATCCCTGGTCAAGGAAATAGATTTGCCAGGTTTCTTTGTGGAAAATTTAGATGGTGTGGCTATGGCAGGCTGGGTCCTAATGGTATTTTCAACCATGGCTCCCTCCTACTACTCTGCAGCAAAGATATTTTCACATCTCTTTGGTGCTAAGGATCATAGGCTCTTCGTTATACCCCTTTTGCCAATAGTCTATATCGTATCCCTGCTGCCACAGAATACAATTACCCTAGTTGAGACATTGGGAAAGTTTTTAGACTATACAGGCCTTATAGTAATCGTTTTATTGCCTGTCCTGATGTATGTCATTGGGCTTTACAGGCTTAGGAGGAAGAAAAGATGAAGAAGATAATACTTATATTTACTGCCCTGTCAATGATGCTTATATCGGGCTGCTGGGACATGGCGGAGATAAATGAAAGAATATTCCCCTATACAGTAGGAGTTGATTTAAATCCGGATAAGGGGGATAAGTATTTGATTACCGTATCCTATCCAAATATATTCGCCATAGGGAAAAATGCATCCCAAGAAGAAAGAATTTACATCATTTCATCGACCTCATCTACTATTTTTGAGGGCATCAGGAAGCTAAATACAATAATCCCCTATCCCCTCTACTTTAAGCATCTGGGAACCATTGTAATAGGTAGGGAATTTGCCCAGGACGAGGCATCTATGCGGGAGCTCATGGACAGTGCAAATAGGGACTTTAGCATCAGTAGAAAGATAAGACTGATAACAGCAGAAGACTTGGCTAATCAGGTACTATGTTCTATACCAATAGCCGTGAGGCAGGAGGCTGTAGATGGTACCCTGTTTAACATGCTAAAGGGAGATAAAAGGACGGCCAGATATACACCCCACAAGCTAACCAAATTCTTACAGGAAATGGAGATGACTGGGTCAACAATTATTCCCAGAGTTGCCTTTCATGGGGAGGATATAAAAATCTTTGGGGGCTGTGTATACAAGGACTTTAAATTCATTGGCCACTTGGGGGAAAAGGATAATGGCTCCATTGCCCTGCTAAGAGGTGAAGTAAAGGAGACCTCAGTAGAGTCTCCATTTGAAGATATATTGATTAGCTATGCCGTCACCAGCACAAAGACCAGGAAAAAACTAGATGTAGAAGATGAGGACCTAAAGATTAAGATACATGTGGAGACAGAGGGAATACTAAGGGAGTACACCTACAAGGAAAAGTCCGAAAATTTAGATCCTGACACGATAAAGAAAATGGAGGAGGAATTATCCAAGGTATTGGAGGAAGAAACCAAAAAAGCCATAGAGATACTACAAAAAGACCTCAAGGCCGATGCACTGGGGATAGCAGAATACTTGCAGAAATTCCACCCCAAGGTTTGGAAGGAGGTCTCAGATGATTGGGAGGAAATCTTCCCTGAAATAACCATAGAGCCCGTAATAAAGGTAAAGATAAGGAGAAGGGGATTAACGGGCTAGAGGTATATAAAATATCCTTTTGGCAATCCTAATAAAAAAGGACAAGTTGGAGGGATAAGAGTGAAATATAAGAAGCTGGTACTAGTTATATTGGCGGCAGTTATTTTCTTCCTATACACAATACACCCTGTCATAAGGGAGAGGCTATCGGAGGGCTATGGAGACAAGCTAATAAGGTTTCACATTAGGGCCAATAGCGATAGCCAGGAAGATCAGGATTTAAAGCTAAGGGTAAGAGATGAAATATTGGAAGAGATGGGGGACAAGTTTTCGGGTATAGACTCCCTCAGGGAAGGAAGAAGGCTAATAGAGGAAAACCTGGGGGAGATGAAGAGGATAGCCCAACAAATAATCAAGAGGGAAAACAAGGACTATGAGGTGGATATAAGCCTGGGCATAGACAGGTTTCCCACCAGGAAATACGGCGAACTAGTGCTTCCCACAGGGGACTATGAAACACTGCTCATAAGCCTAGGGGAGGGCAAGGGGCAAAATTGGTGGTGCGTTATGTTTCCTCCCCTATGTTTCATAGATATTACCCATTCTCTTGCAAAAGATGCGGAAGAGGAGCTCGAAGCCCTTTCTCAAGAGGAAGGCACTTTAAAACTAAAGTGGAAGATACTGGAACTCATAGATAAGTTCAAGAATTAATAGGTCTAGATGGTCCTTTCATGTATAAAAAATAGGATTTTACGAAAAATAAGGAAAATGAAGAAAGGAGAAATTCACTTGAAAAGATTTATTATAATAAGCACAGCCTTGACAATGGTTTTTCTTTCAATTTTCCTATTTTTTGGACCCCATAATCCTAGGTTTCTATCCTCAAATAACTATGCCTATGCAGAGAGAATACTATACTGGGGAGTACAGGGCCAAGACGTAAGGACAGTACAAGATAAACTATTAAGGTGGGGCTTTTACGATGGAGCAGTAGATGGCATTTATGGTGCCAGAACCTATAGAGCTGTAAGGAAATTTCAAACCAAGCATGGCCTAAAAGTAGATGGGGTAGTAGGGCCATCGACTGCCAAGGCCCTGGGTATGCCCAGTGCTGTAGGTAAAACGGCGACAGGGGTCAATAGAAATGCAGATGAGTACCTCTTGGCTAGGGCAATCCACGGAGAGGCAAGGGGTGAACCCTATGTCGGGAAGGTAGCAGTGGCGGCAGTAGTCCTAAATAGAACTAGGTCCTCCTCATTCCCCAACACCATAGCGGGAGTAATATACCAGCCCTTGGCATTTACAGCCGTGGCAGATGGCCAGATAAACATGACGCCCAATATGGACTCCATAAAGGCGGCTAGGGATGCCCTCAATGGATGGGACCCAACCTATGGCTGCCTCTACTATTGGAACCCAGCTACAGCCACATCTAAATGGATATGGTCCAGGAAGGTTACCCTAAAGATAGGCAAACACTGGTTTGGAATTTAAGAAAGGACGGTAGACATGGACAATAGAAAACAGCTAATAGCTCCAGCCCTCTTAGCCCTATTACTCGTAGCAGCCTTGGTCTGGGGATATAATCAAAATCAAATAAAAAAGCAGCATGAAATAACACTGGAAAACCACTATCAGAGATTGTTTTTTGACGTAAAGAAACACATTGAAAACGTTCAGGTAAACCTATCCAAGGCCCTAGTAGCCAATTCAAAGGAGCGAAATGTATTACTATTCTCCCAGATTGTCAGCGAGGCTACATCTGCCCATTCAAAGCTAGGGCAAATGCCCCTGACCCATGCAGAGGTTGCAAATACAGAGAAGTTTCTGAATCAGGCGGCAGATTACTCAACATTCCTGATACAAAGACATCTACAGGGTCAGGATATAACCACTGAACAGAGAGAGGCCCTAAATGGCCTACAGGGTAATTCGGCCAAATTCAATGCAGAATTGGAAAATATCCAGGGGAGCCTGTCCGATCAGAATTTCCTATTAGGCTCCATGAGCAAGAATCAGGGGAATGAAATTGAAGAGGCAAATGCAAATATATTTCAAACCTCCTTGGTACAGTTAGATAAGGAGTTTTCAAAGACACCTGAGTTGATATACGATGGGCCCTTTGCAGATCAGATGGTCAATAAAAAGCCTGTAGGACTTACGGGTGATGATGTTTCCCTGGAGGAAGCTGCT
>JBBAEY010000077.1:0-10387 GCA_041655755.1 Tissierellaceae bacterium | reverse complement strand
ATGTCTAGTAAGACCTGGTAAGAAGGTAAAACTTGGGGTTACAATAGAGTTTGGGAATGGCATTTTAAAGGGAGAAATCCTGTCCATCACTAAAGATGGCACAAGAATAATTAACTTTTCATATAAGGGGATTTTTGAGGAGATACTAGATCGGTTAGGGGAGATGCCCCTCCCACCCTATATTAGAGAAAAGCTAAGGGATAAAAGTAGATACCAAACAGTATATGCAAGGCACGAAGGTTCAGCAGCAGCACCTACGGCTGGATTGCATTTCACCAGGAGTCTCTTAGAGCAAATAGAGGATAAGGGAGTTAGTCTAGCCTATATAACACTGCATGTTGGGCTTGGGACCTTTAGGCCCGTTAAGGTAGACAACATTTTGGAACACCATATGCATTCGGAATACTTTAATATATCTAAAGAGGCATCTGAATTGATAAATAATTGTAAGCAGAATGGTGGAAAAGTAATTTCTGTTGGGACAACTTCCACTAGAACTTTGGAAACAGCAGTTGATGAAGGAGGTCTTTTGCTTCCAAAGTCTGGCTGGACAGATATATTTATTTATCCAGGATACGAATTTAAAATCGTAGATAAACTGATAACCAACTTTCACCTACCAGAGTCTACATTATTGATGCTCGTAAGTGCCTTGTCCAGCAAGGACAATATATTTAAAGCCTATGAATCGGCTATTGGAGAAGGATATAGGTTTTTTAGCTTTGGCGATGCAATGTTTATAAAATAAATGGAGGAATAAAATGGCTATAAAATTTGAGTTACTAAAAGAGGCAAGGGACAGTAAGGCTAGGCTAGGAAAATTACATACTCCTCATGGCGTAGTTGAGACGCCGATTTTTATGCCTGTTGGAACAAGGGCTACGGTAAAGGCCATGACGCCAGAGGAACTGAAGGATTTAGAGGCCCAGATAATACTTTCAAACACCTATCACCTTTATCTTAAACCAGGACATGAACTGATAAAAGAGGCAGGTGGCCTCCATAAGTTTATGAACTGGAATGGACCAATTCTTACGGATAGCGGTGGATTTCAGGTATTTAGCCTGGGGGACTTGAGAAAGATTAAGGAAGAAGGTGTGGAGTTTAGGTCACATATTGATGGCTCTACCCACTTTATAAGCCCTGAAAAATCAATTGAAATACAGAACGCTTTGGGTTCAGATATAATGATGAGTTTTGATGAATGTACTCCTTATCCGGCTAGTTATGAATATTCTAAGGAATCCATGGAGAGGACCAGCAGATGGGCAAAAAGATGTAAAGACTATCACAAGGATTGGGATAGACAAAGTCTATTTGGCATTGTTCAGGGTGGAATGTATAAGGACCTCAGGGAGCAGAGTGTAAAAGAATTGGTAGATTTGGACTTTCCAGGCTATGCTGTGGGAGGTCTAAGCGTTGGAGAGCCAAAGGAATTAATGTGTGAAATATTGGGCCATACTACGCCCTTTCTGCCAAAAGATAAGCCTAGATACTTGATGGGGGTGGGTACACCCGATTATTTGTTTGAGGCTGTAGAACACGGTATAGATATGGCTGACTGTGTGTTGCCGACTAGAATTGCAAGAAATGGAACGGTGCTTACATCCAGTGGTAAACTTGTCATAAGGAATGCAAAATATTCTAAGGATTTTTCTAGTTTAGACCCTGAATGTGATTGCTATACTTGCACAAACTATTCTAGAGCATATATTAGGCATCTTTTTAATGTAAACGAAATATTGGGTGCCCGACTTGCCACCATACACAATCTGCATTTCTTGATTAATTTAATGAAGAATATACGCAATTCTATTAGGGAAGATAGGTTTATGGAATATAAAAGGGAGTTTTATGAAAAATATGGTTACATGGACAAAATATAGATGAATTATCTATGAAATGATGTATAATATTATATAGAAAAGGAGGTAGTTAAATGAATGTACAGCAATTTTCGCCACTAATTGTAACACTAGGATTTTTAGTAGTTTTTTATTTCCTAATAATCAGGCCCCAAAAGAAAAAGGAAGCCCAAGTTACGGAAATGAGGAACAGTCTAAGAATTGGCGATGAAATAGTTACAATTGGTGGAATCTATGGTAAGGTAACCAAGGTGAAAGAGGATATTGTGCTGATTGAAGCAGGTCCCAACAAGACAAGATTAGAAATGACAAAGTGGTCCATAGGCTCTGTAGTTAAAAAGAATGAAAAGGCAGCAAAAGAAGAGCCGATAAATGAGGAAATCAAAACTGAAGAATTAAAAGACGAAGAGAATTAATAATTTTAAGCTTCCCTATTTATGGGAAGCTTTTATTTTGTGTAATAAATACTGGCTTCCTAAAATAAATTAAACTAGGGCATAGTTTAATATAAAGGAGGGCTAGCATGAAGGGGAAGAATTTAGGCAAACTAGTTTACTTATTAAAGGGATTAATACTGTCTTATATCATTACCACCATTTCCATATTGGTTTTTTCTCTCTTACTTACCTATAGCAAAATTGGAGAGGGGTTTATTCCCTTAGCAAATACGTTGGTTTTAATTTTGAGTATAGCAGTGGGCAGTATTTACCTTTCTGGAAAGCTTAGGGAAAAGGGGTGGATAAATGGGGGGATTTTAGGAATAAGCTATTATCTAATACTCTTGATTTTGGGTTTATCTTTTAAAAGACCAATGATAGGGGAAGCCTTTCT
This sequence comes from Tissierellaceae bacterium, assembly GCA_041655755.1. Classification (GTDB taxonomy): domain Bacteria; phylum Bacillota; class Clostridia; order Tissierellales; family Tissierellaceae; genus JAAYFT01. The sequence continues at coordinate 7,691 of JBBAEY010000077.1, read as the reverse complement.
AATTTCAAGGCTTGTAATAAGCATTGTTTCAGGAGTAATAGGTGGAATAATTGGAATAAATATTTCGTGAAATTTCCTTTTATATTGGAAAAAACTATGATATAATCATTAAGATAGTGTTGAAGATGGTGGTCATGCCACCATCTTTTGCTTGAATCTTATCGTAGATGAATGTAGATTTTAAAAAGCAGGAGGTATAAGATGACTAAAAATACAATTTTATTTATTGCAATATTAGCTTTAATTATATATGGTTCAGTTGTTGCAATAAATGGAGCTACCATAGGCAATATCCAAATACCTAAAGCGAGAGATAGCATAGATTTAGGTCTTGATCTGGCTGGTGGAGTATATGTTGTCCTAGAGGCTAAGACAGATTTGAAGGGCCCTGAACTACAGCGCCTTATGGAGCAATCAAAAGCTATAATCAATGAAAGGATTAATGGGCTTGGTGTTTCGGAGCCAAATATTGCAATCGAATCTGGAAACCGAATTAGGGTTGAATTAGCAGGTATAAGCAATCCCCAAGAAGCGACGGAGCTAATAGGAAAGACTGCACAATTACAGTTCATGGACCAGGAGGGCAATATAGTTATTACAGGTAAGAATGTAAAGGGTTCAGAGGTCCAATATCACACTAATGAAATTGGCCAGGAAGAAGTTGTAGTAAGTCTGGAACTAGATAAGGAAGGGACCCAGAATTTTGCAGAGGCAACTAGGATTCTGTCAGAAAAGATTGAGCCTGAAGAGAGGGTTGTTTTCATAGTTTTAGATGGTCTTATAATATCATCTCCCATCGTACAATATATGGAACCTATTACAAATGGAAAGGCATATATAACTGGAAAATTCGATTTGGAGGGAGCAAACAGGCTTTCAACCTTGATTAGAGCTGGTGCCCTGCCAGTAGAGATGGATGAATTGCAAACCTCGGTTATTGGCCCGACACTAGGTCTAAATGCATTTGAAAGGAGCCTAGAGGCTGGTGCAATAGCACTTATGCTGATTTTCCTTTTTATGCTTATAATATACAAAATTCCTGGATTAATTGCCTCTATTGGATTAGTCATATATACATTGATTATTGTCCTTACAATGTCAATTTTAGGTGTAAAATTAACCTTACCAGGTATAGCGGGGTTGGTTTTGTCTATTGGAATGGCAGTAGATGCAAATGTAATAATTTTTGAAAGGATTAAAGAGGAAATTAGATTAGGTAAATCCATTAGAACGTCTGTTGATACAGGATTTAAAAGGGCGTTAACTTCTGTATTAGATTCAAATATTACCACTTTAATAGCAGGTATAGTCTTATATTATTTTGGGACCGGTCCCATTAGGGGATTTGGCGTTACCTTGATTATTGGAATTATAGCATCGATGATAAGTGCAGTTATTTTTTCCAAGTACTTGTTGAGACTTGCAGTTTCAGTTTTCGGCAGTAAAAACCCCAAACTTTATGGGGCATAGGGAGGATCAGAATATGGAAGTATTAAAACATAGAAAAGTATTTGCCTTTATTTCTTTGATAATCATTATTGCTGGAATAGTGGTATTTGCAGTAAAGGGGCTAAATTATGGAATAGATTTTACAGGTGGCAGCCTGATTCAGATAAACATTGGCGAATTTGTATCTGTAGATGAAATAAGGACAATTATTGACGAATATGACAAAAATGCCAGTATCCTTCATGCTGGGATAGACAAAAACGAAGTGATTATAAAAAGTACCCTTGACCTTTCTAATGATACCATTAGGACAATAATCAATAATTTTACGGAGAAGTATGATTTAGAAGAGGATAACTTTCAATCAGAAAAGTTTGGCCCCTATATGGGAAAAGAAATAAGGGACAAAGCCTTCTTGTCTACCATAATAGCCACTGTTCTCATGCTTATCTATATTAGCTGGAGATTTGAGTTTTCCTTTGGCATAGCGGCTGTAGTTGCTTTGATTCATGATGTTCTAATTATGTTTTCTTTTTATTCGATTTTTAGAATTTCTATTAATAGCTCCTTTATTGCAGCTATCTTAACTGTGCTAGGCTACTCCATCAATGATACAATAGTAATATTCGATAGAATACGAGAAAATACAAGGTTGTACCCTAGGGAAAGCATAGATAGTTTAATTAATGGAAGCATTAAGCAGTCCCTTACAAGGACCATATATACCTCACTTACAACTTTTATAGCTGTCTTGGTGCTATATATACTAGGGGTTGAAGATGTCAAGGTGCTGGCCTTGCCTCTGATGATAGGGATTATTTCAGGGACATATTCCTCCTTGTTTATAGCATCTCCCCTATGGTATGAATTAAAAAACAGAAAAATAAGAACTGCTAAATAGGCAGTTTTTATTTTAACTGTCCGTAAAGGTAAAAGGAAATTATAACTAGAATTTACTATCGTAACATGGTAGAATCAAGTTACTAATTAGTGGGTCTAAATACATTTTATGGAGTGAAATTATTGGAGAAGTGGTTTATTCGGAACAAAAAAGGGGATTTCAGAAAAATTGCACGAGATTACGGTATCTCAGAGTTCTTATCTAAGCTCTTAGTTAATCGAGATATTAAGGATAGGGAAGAGATTGAGGTGTTTTTAAATCCTAAATTGAGTAAAATGCATAATCCATTGAGCATGAAGGATTTGGCAAGGGCAGCGGATATAATTAAGGAAAAGATAGCCCAAAATAAGAGGATGAGAATAGTTGGAGATTTTGACGTAGATGGGGTTATGTCTATCTATATATTATATACAGAAATTAAGAAGCTGGGGGGAGTGGTAGACTATACCATTCCAGATAGGGTAAATGATGGGTATGGTATCAATAATGACATTGTCTACAAGGCAAAAGAGGACAATATAGATACTATAATAACCTGTGACAACGGGATTGCTGCCATAGAGCAGATAAAGCTAGCAAAGGAATTAGGATTAACTGTAATAGTAACAGACCACCATGATATCCCCTTTGAAAAAGATGAAATAAAGGATGAGAAAATATATATAAGGGTAGATGCCGATGCTGTTGTAAATCCCAAGCAGATGGAATGCAATTATGCTTTCAAGCACCTTTGCGGGGCAGCGGTCGCTTTTAAACTCGTTCAAGGGCTTTATATTGCATTGGGAAGGGAATTAGATTCAACATTTTCACTATTGGAATATGTAGCTCTGGCAACTGTGTCTGATGTAATGGACCTGGTGGGTGAGAATAGGATTATTGTTAAAAATGGTATAAGGCTTTTAAACAATACAACTAATATTGGGTTAAAAGCCCTGATTAGGGAGACCGGTATTGAGGGTAAGGAAATTACTGTCTACCATATAGGATTCATATTGGGGCCCAATATCAATGCTTCAGGTAGGCTGGATTCTGCCTTGAGGTCCATTGAACTGCTACTTTCAAGCGATGAAGAAACAGCAACTAAACTGGCAAAGGAACTTTTCCAACTGAATGAAAAAAGAAAATCCTTAACCTTAAGTGGGGTCGAGAAAATAACCAATATTGTAGAAAAGACCAAAATTGGAGAAGATAAGGTACTAGTCATTTATGAACCAGAAATCAACGAATCAGTGGCCGGGATAATTGCAGGGAGAATAAAGGAGAGCTATAATAAACCTTCAATTATTTTAACCAAGGGAAAAGATGGAGTCAAGGGTTCTGGCAGGTCTATCGAAGAGTATAACATGTTTGAAGAGTTAACAAAATGCAAGGACTTGCTCTTGAGATTTGGTGGACATCCTATGGCAGCAGGTCTATCTCTTGAAGAGAGGTATATTCCCTTATTGAGGGAGAGGTTGAATGAAAACACTAGCCTAAGGGAAGAGGATTTAATATCCAAGATATATATAGATATGGAATTACCCTTGGAGTATTTAAGCTTTAAACTAGTCAGGGAATTAAAGGCCTTGGAGCCATTTGGAAAAGGCAACAATAAACCTCTATTCGGAGGGAAAGGATTTAAGATTAGCAGGGGTTTTTTATTAGGCAGGGATAAAAATGTCCTAAAGTTGATGCTTGAAGACAAGGGCAGCACTATAGAAGGACTGTATTTTGGGGATGTAGCATCCTTTGAATCTAAGGTCATAGAAAACTATGGCAAGGATGACTTGGATAGGATGTATAGAGGCTTGAACAACAGTATAATAATGGACGCTCTCTACTATCCTTCGATTAATGAATATAATGGCTTTACTAATATTCAAATTACAATACAAAATTATAGATTTAGTTGATATTGGGAAATATTAAACCATAAGTTAAAACTATTTCAAAAAGGGTATAAATAACTAATTGAGTATGGCTTGATTTTAATATTTTAGAAAAGGTGAACCTTATGTTGGAAAAATTACTATTAAAAATTGAACAATATAATCCACAGGCGGATTTAGGTCTTATAATAGATGCCTATAATTTTGCTCAATTTGCCCATGAAGGGCAGACGAGAAATTCTGGTGAAAAGTTTTTTATTCACCCATTTAATGTTGCTTTAATTTTGGCAGATCTAAATATGGACACTGCGACGATAGTGGCGGGATTTCTACACGATGTCATAGAGGATACTGATATAACCCATGAGATGATTGCCGAAAAATTTGGGGTAGAGATAGCAGATTTAGTTGAGGGAGTCACAAAGTTAAAGAAGCTGCAATATAAGACCAAGCAGGAAAATCAAGCAGAGAATTTGAGAAAAATGGTTCTGGCAATGGCAAATGATATCAGGGTGGTAATTGTAAAGCTAGCTGATAGATTGCATAATATGAGGACTTTGGAATATATGAGTGATGAAAAGAAACAGGAAAAGGCCCTGGAGACTCTAGAAATATATGCACCATTGGCCCATAGGCTTGGTATTTCCAAAATTAAATGGGAATTGGAAGACCTTTCCCTAAGGTATCTAGACCCGGAAAACTATTACGATTTAGTTGAAAGGGTATCTGCTAGAAGGCAGGAGAGAGTAGCCTATATACAGTCTATTACAGAGACCCTTGGAAGCAAATTGAGTGAAGTAAATATTTCTTATGACATTAGTGGTAGACCTAAAAGCTTCTACAGTATTTACAAGAAAATGGTTCATCAAGGGAAATCATTTGAGCAGATATTTGATCTTACCGCCATAAGGGTTATAGTAGACAATGTGAAGGACTGCTACGAGGTGCTGGGTATAGTTCACAATTTGTGGAAACCACTCCCTGGAAGATTTAAGGACTATATTGCCATGCCTAAACCCAATATGTACCAGTCGATTCATACTACGGTAATAGGCTTAAGGGGAGAAATATTTGAGGTTCAGGTTCGAACTTGGGATATGCATAGAACTGCTGAATACGGTATAGCAGCCCACTGGAAATATAAGGAGGGCGCAACAAAAACAGATAACTTCGATGATAAGCTAACATGGTTAAGGCAATTGCTTGAATGGCAATCGGAACTCAATGACCCCAAGGATTTTATGGAAACCCTCAAAATTGATTTCTTTACCGATGAGGTGTTTATATTTACTCCAAGGGGAGATATTATAAATCTTCCTGATGGATCAACGCCCATAGACTTTGCCTATAGGGTTCATACCGAAATTGGGAACAAGTGTGTAGGGGCAAAGGTAGACGGTAGGATTGTACCACTAAACTATAGACTAAGAAATGGAAATATAGTGGAAGTCATTACATCTGCAAATAGCAATGGCCCTAGTAGGGACTGGCTAAAGATAGTTAAGAGCACCCAGGCAAAGTCCAAGATCAGGCAATGGTTTAAATTAAAGGAAAAGGATGTAAATATTATAAAGGGTAAAGATGCCCTGGAAAAAGAAGTAAAGAGGTTGGGGTACAAACCTTCGGAAATATTAAAGGAGGATTGGCTAAAATCCATTGCAAATAGGGCTAGTATAAATACAGTGGAAGACCTATATGCCTCTATTGGATATGGAAGCACAACCCTAAATCAGGTTATATCCAAGTTGAGGGTGCAATATAACGAGCTCTACAAGATAGAAGATGAGAAGTCCTATGTAGAAGGCAAAATACAACAATCCATACCAAAGAAAACAAAGGCGACTCAGGGTGTTCGAGTCAAGGGTGTGGATAATATAAAAATTCGATTTTCAAAGTGTTGTAACCCAGTTCCTGGTGATGAAATTGTTGGCTATATAACCAGGGGCAGGGGGGTTTCTGTTCATAGGGCAGACTGTCCTAATATTGCAGTTTCAGAAGATACGGAAAGATTTATAGAAGTGGAATGGGACTTCCAGAAGAAGGCAGCCTACAAGGCAGAGATTCAAATTAAGGCATACGATAGGTCTGGCCTGCTAGCTGATATAACCCAAAGGATAACAGATGCAGATTTAGGTGTTGTTTCTTTGAATGCCCGAACATCTAGGGATAAGGTAGTATATATTAATTTGACCCTAGAAATTGGAGATATTGAAGAGCTAAAGGATACTATTAAGAAGATTAAAAAAATAAAGAATGTATTAGATGTATATAGGGTGACAGCATAAGAGCGTAAGGAGGATGTTAAATGAGGGCAGTGGTGCAGAGAGTCTCCCAGGCTTCAGTAGGGGTTGACGGCAAGATAGTAGGAGATATAGGCAAGGGTATTTTGGCATTATTGGGGGTAGGTAAGGAGGACAATATAAAGGATTTAGAATATATGGTGGATAAGCTACTAGGCCTGAGGATTTTTGAGGATGATAAGGGTAAAATGAACTTGTCACTTATGGACATAGGTGGAGATATACTAGTTATTTCCCAATTTACTCTTTTTGGCGATGTGAAGAAAGGTAAAAGGCCTAGTTTTACTGATTCAGGGGATCCAGAAATGGCTGAAAGGATCTACAATCAGTTCATAGACAAGTGCATAGAAAAAGGCGTAAAAACTGAAAAAGGAATTTTTGGAGCTGATATGAAGGTCAGCTTGATTAACGATGGACCAGTTACCATATTAATTGACAGTAAAAAAATATTTTAGGAGTGGTATTATGAAATTGCTCAGACTGCCAGTTGGAATCTATTCGGCCAATTGCTATATAATCTTTTCTGAAAAGACAAAAGATGGTATAGTAATTGATCCAGGTGGAGATGCAGAAGATATAATAAAGCTTGTTGAAAAGAACCAAATAAATATAAAATACATCCTATTAACCCATGGCCATGGGGATCACATAGGAGGCTTGGCGGATATAAAGAAAGCAATAGATGTACCAGTAGGGATACATGAGGGAGATAGGGAAATGCTGGAGGATGGAAATATAAACCTGTCAAGTCAAATGGCAATGGGATCTGTGGAAATACAGGCTGATATTTTGCTAAAGGACAAGGATGTTTTAGAATTTGGCGATGAAAGGGCAGAGATTATCCATACCCCGGGTCATACTAGAGGTGGGATTTGTATAAAGTTAAATGACACGATAATCACTGGGGATACCCTATTTGCTGGGTCCATAGGAAGGACAGACCTTCCAGGTGGGGATTATGCTACTATAATAAGTTCAATAAAGGAAAAACTAATGATTTACGAGGATCATGTCAAGATTTATCCGGGACATGGCCTTTCTTCGACTATTGGCAATGAGAGGCTGAATAATCCATTTTTAAAATCTTAAAAATAAGGTGATAAAGTGATCTTTTTTTTAGCAGAAGCTTATAAGATGACAAATGAAATTAAGGAATTGCTTAAGTTGTTTTTT
>JBBAEY010000076.1:0-10561 GCA_041655755.1 Tissierellaceae bacterium | reverse complement strand
AGGTATGCGACCAGATTTCGGACTCCATCTTGGACGCAATACTTGAATGCGACAAGAATGCTAGAGTGGCATGCGAAACAACAGTGACAACGGGAATGGTGCTAGTAGTAGGAGAAATCACTACAAATTGCTATGTAGATATACCCAAGATTGCAAGGGAAACCATAGAAAAGATTGGATATACCAGGGCCAAATACGGATTTGATGCAGATACCTGTGCAGTCCTTACATCTATTAGCGAACAGTCTTCTGACATAGCCCTTGGAGTTGACAAGGCCTTGGAGCATAAGAAGGATTCAGAAGATGAACTGGACACCATAGGTGCAGGAGATCAGGGGATGATGTTTGGATTTGCCTGCAATGAAACGCCAGAGCTAATGCCCCTACCCATATCTCTAGCACATAAATTAGCCAAGAGGTTGACAGATGTGCGAAAGGAGGGCATCTTGGATTATCTAAGGCCTGACGGCAAGACCCAGGTGACAGTAGAATACCAGGGCAATGAACCCGTGAGGATTGAAAATGTTGTAGTATCTGCCCAGCATTCACCAGATGTAGAGCTGGAGACAATTAGGAAAGACATTATAAAACACGTAATTATGGAGATAATACCCAGTGAATTATTGGATAATGACACAAAGTACTATGTAAATCCCACAGGAAGATTTGTTATTGGCGGTCCCATGGGAGATGCAGGCTTGACAGGCAGGAAGATAATAGTGGACACCTATGGAGGATATGCAAGGCATGGCGGTGGGGCCTTCTCAGGCAAGGATCCAACAAAAGTTGACAGGTCTGCTTCCTATGCTGCTAGGTATGTAGCTAAAAATGTAGTGGCAGCGGGATTGGCGGATAAGTGCGAGGTAGGATTGGCCTATGCAATTGGAGTGGCAAGACCCTTGTCCATCTATGTTGATACTTTTGGCACTGGAAAAATATCCGATGAGGAAATAACTAGACTTGTCAACAAGTACTTTGACCTAAGACCAGCAGCCATCATCAGAGACCTAGACTTAAGAAGGCCAATATACAGCCAATTGGCTGCCTATGGACACTTTGGTAGGGAGGATTTGGCCCTTCCATGGGAGAAGACGGACAAGGCGGATGTACTAGCACACTATAAGCCATAAATATTTATTTAATCAATATAAATTCATAAATTGATTAAATCGAGTCGCCTAGTTCAAAGCTTGAAGAAGCAAGACCACACGTGAAAAATTAGGGCCGCAAACTCGCTTGCGCTCAAACAGTGCGATCCCTACCGAATTTTTCACTTAGCGGATGCTTCTAGTCAAACTTCTCAATGTCGCCTCTTATTTAATTCAATTTATCTTTATTTTTATAGTTGGTCTTTCATAGATAAATTTAAAGGCTAGTGGTCTGACTGCCTCTGAGAAATTTGCCATACTTTCAAGCGAGGGAGGGAAATCGTTTTGGAATATCAGGGCATTTAGCGAAGCGTTCCATTGATTTCCTATTTCCCGATGAGCGATAGAAAGTATCAAATTTCGAAGCGAAAGGAAGGCCCCAGCCTTTAAATGAAAACTATAAGGACATAGGTGGAGTTTAAGATTAAAAACATAGTAAAATATACTTAGAAATGGAAGTATGGAGGTGGAGCTATGCTCACCATAGAAGGCACCATTGAGGAAATTAGATTTAGGAATGAATCCAATGGATATACAGTTGCAAAACTAAATACATCTGATGGCCCAGTCACCATAGTGGGCCACGCCCCATTTATCAATCTAGATGAAGCAGTAAAACTAGAGGGAGAGTGGATCTACCACCCTACCTATGGGGAGCAACTGAGCTTTACAAATATCACCACACTGGTGCCCTCCACCCTAACAGGCATAGAGAATTACCTTTCCTCGGGCCTCATACCCCACATAGGCCCCAAGACAGCAAAGAGAATAGTAGAAAGATTTGGACTGGATTCATTGGAAATCATACAGTACAATCCAGAGAGACTCAAGGAAATATCTGGCATAGGAGATAAGAAACTTGAAAGAATAGTAGAAGCCTATGCAGAGCAAAGAGAACTCAGGGATACCATGGTATTTCTCCAGCAATACAATATCTCAGTCAACTATGGCATAAGAATATACAAAAAGTACGGAAGAGACACGGTAAATATAATTAAGGAAAACCCCTATAGACTGTCAGAGGACATATTTGGCATAGGCTTTAGGACTGCTGATAGAATAGCAGAAAAAATGGGTATATATAAGGAGTCACCATATAGGATTCAGGCAGGTATAAAATATATGATAATAGAATATGCGGGTAATGGACACTCATATATACCTAGGTCTGAATTAGTAAGTCGTGGCTCGGAACTACTAGAGGTGGAGGAAAGTCTAATGGAGGAAGGCATCAGGGATTTGGCACTCAAGGGCAGCATCCACCTAATTCAAGACGGAGAAGAGACCCTGGTATATTACACCCCCTTCCATACAGCCGAAAACAATGTCAGCAGGAAGCTAGTAGAACTGTCCCAGGTCCAGCTCGAGGAACTGGATATGGACATAGAGGAAGAGATAAGGAAGATTGAGGAAGAAGAGGACCTAGTATTTGCAAAAAAACAGGTCATAGCCATAAGGGAGGCCATAGAAAATGGCCTGGTAGTCATTACGGGAGGACCAGGTACTGGCAAGACCACCATAATCAAGTCCATCATAAGGCTGTGCCAGGATTTAGAGCTTTCAGTAGTACTGGGAGCACCTACAGGAAGGGCTGCCAAGAGAATGACCGAGACTACTGGCGTGGAAGCAAAGACAATACATAGACTTCTAGAATACTCCTATATGGAGGAAGAGATGGCCTTTGGCAAGGACGAAGATAGCCCCATAGATGGGGACCTAATCATAATAGATGAGGCATCCATGATAGACATATTGCTGATGAACTCCCTACTAAAGGCTATTAACCTAGGGACTAGACTAGTATTAGTAGGGGACATAGACCAGTTGCCTTCCGTAGGGGCAGGAAATGTACTGAAGGATATTATTTCCTCAGGAGTAGTAAAGATAGTCAGACTAGACCAGATATTTAGACAATCTGAGGAAAGCATGATAATAGTCAATGCCCACAGGATTAACAAGGGTGACAGGCCCATATTGAATGAAAAGGACAAGGACTTCTATTTCCTAGCCGCAGACTCCCCAAAAAACATAGTAAATACCATAGTTGAACTATGCACCGAAAGGCTACCTAAGTTCTACGGGCTAGACGGGCTAAAGGATATTCAAATTCTAACTCCAATGAAAAAGGGGGAAGTAGGCATCAATTCCCTAAATAAGTCATTGCAGTCAGTGCTAAATCCTAGGAGCAAATCCAAGCTGGAAAAGCAAATAGGGGACGAAATATTTAGGGTAGGGGACAAGGTAATGCAGATAAAGAATAACTACAGCACAGAGTGGAAATTAGTTAGGGATGGGCAGGAAATCGAGGCAGGTCAGGGAGTATTTAATGGAGACTTTGGATTTATTGTCGATATAGATGAAGACGACAGGTCCTTAACCGTCCTATTTGACGAAGAAAAAGAAGTAGAATATGAATTCAATCAACTAGATGAGCTGAAACTGGCCTATGCCACCACAGTCCACAAGTCCCAGGGCTCAGAATTTCCAGTAGTAGTCATGCCCGCATCCTGGGGGCCACCTATGCTGATGACCCGAAACCTACTTTATACTGCCATCACAAGAGCTAGAAGCCTGGTGGTTTTAGTAGGGAATGAAAAATATATAGACATGATGATAAAGAACAATAGGATAACAAAGAGATACTCGGCATTGGATAAGAAAATGAGGGACTACCTGTCTATTTTCACATAAGAAATATAAGGACCATAGATTCGATTTTCTAGGAGTGATTCATTTGTTTGATATTATTAGCAATCTACTTTTTCCCAGTAGGCACATCTGTCTAATATGTAAGGAAAACTATGGACACAGGAGCTTTATATGCGATGACTGCTATTCATCATTGGAACTCGTTCACGGTGAGGTTTACAAGGACAGGCCCTACATAAAAAAAGCCTACTATTCCCTTTTCTACAACAGATATACCAGGGAACTAATAGGGAACTACAAATTCAGGGGGAAAAACTATCTCTACAAGGTCTTTGGAGAGATAATGATGGGAACCTTGGAAAAATATAAGCTGGGGGAAGAAATTGATATGTTGGCATTTGTGCCCAGTCACAGAAGAAAAGAAGCCCTGAGGGGCTACAATCAGGCAGAGCTTTTGGCCGGCTATATAGCAGAAAAGATTAAGAAGCCCCTATCGCGAGGCAACCTAGTAAAGAGTCGGTGGACAGAGGAACAAAGCCATTCAAACAAGGCAGATAGGGCAGTAAACCTAAGGGATAGCTTTTATCTGAAGGACCCAGGCAAGATAAGGGGAAAAAGAATACTCCTGGTGGACGACCTCATAACCACAGGAGCCACCATGGAAGAATGCAGCAGACTTTTGATAGAAAACGGAGCTAGGGAGATAATTGGACTAGCCTTGACATCTAGTAAAAATAATTGAAAGGAGAGTGAAGGCATGGACATAAGGAACTGCAGCAGATGCGGGAGGATTTATCATTATGATGGATTTAAGATTTGCCCCACTTGCAGGAGGGAAGACGAAAAGGACTTTACAAAGGTAAAGGAATACTTGTATAAGAATCCAGGAGCTGACATCTCAGAAGTAGAAAGGGAAACGGAAGTAGAAGCCAACAAGATCATCGAGTTTTTGAGACAGGGAAGATTGGAAATTGGCGACGAAAGCAACCTGGTACTAGAATGCGAAATCTGTGGTACAGCAATTAAAACAGGTAGGTTTTGCAGCAAATGTACATCTGAGCTCCAAAACGAACTGACCTCGTCGATTAAGAGACCCGACAAGAAACCAGTTCAAAAGGAAAAGGAAAAGGAAAGATTTAGAGTAATAGATAGATATGAAAAAAAGAGATAAAAGACTAAAGAAACGCCCCTCTTAACCGATACTATTAGTAGTATAGAAAGAGGGGTGTTTTTAATGAGGATTAATAAACTAGACAATGTATTTCAAGTATACAATAAAAATGCTGCGGCAAAGAAAACCAAGGGAAAGCAGAAATCCGATGACTCCGACCAAGTAAAGATATCCGACAAGGCCTTGGACTTCCAATTTGCAGTAAAAAAGATCAAGGACCTAGAAGATGTTCGCATGGACAAGGTAGAAAACATAAAAAGACAGATCAAATCTGGCACCTATCAGGTGAATAGCAATATGGTAGCGGAGAAGATATTGGAGGACATTAGCTTCAACAAAAAAATCTAACAGTTGGTGATATAAATGACCTTTAAAGAGGAGTTAGAACTGGTACTCAAAAAAGAATTGCTGGTCTTAAGAGAATTAAAAGACCTTACATTTGAAAAAACCGATCTAGTCATAGGAAACAAGATACGGGAACTAGAGGCTATGACAAGAAAAGAAGAAGAATTGATAAACAAGGTTGCCCTTTTAGAAGATGAAAGGAGCAGACTAATGGACACTTGGGGCTTGATGGCAAGCACCCCTATTTCTGATATCATAGAGAAGATAAAGGAAGACAAGGACCAACTGATAAAGATAAGGGACGAGATGCACAGTCTAATGGAAGAATTATATGTAAGGAACAAGCTCAACAGCGATTTGATACAAGAAAACCTTAGTTGGATTGATTTCAATATCAACTTAATCGGAGACGTCCACAACCAGCCAAACTATGGCAAGGACAATAAAAAAGCAAATATGAACCTATTTGACAGGAAGGTGTAGATATGGGATTTGGGGGACTATATACTTCAATTACCGGGCTCATGGCGTCGAGGCAATCACTGGACACTGTATCCCACAATATTTCAAATTCAAACAACAAAAACTATGTTCGGCAATCTGCCATGCATAGCAATAATTCTTATACCAACTCCTTTGACGTCAATAAGCAGGTGGGCACAGGTGTAAATGTATCCCATATAAGGCAGATAAGGGATGAATTTCTAGATTTGAAACTCAGGAAGGAAATTTCCAGCTTTGGCTACCACAATGCAAAGTCTCAAATTCTAGAGGAGATAGAGGGAGTATTTAACGAGATAACCAACAGCGGCCTGCAAAAAGTAATGGACGACTTTTGGAATACATGGAATGAACTCTACAAGGAGCCGGAGAGCCTAACCGTCAGGGGATTGGTCCACGAATCATCTGTAGCCTTTGCCGAGACCGTAAACCATCTGGCTACACAATTGGACAATATAAAGAGGAACCTAAACAAGGAGATACTAATTAAGGTAGAGGAAACCAACAGTATACTCAAGAAGGTTGGACAGCTAAATCAAAACATAAAGCTGGCGGAGGGTCAAAATAGCAAGATAAAGGCCAATGACTACAGGGATGAGCGCAATGCACTCCTAGACAGGCTGTCGGAGCTAATGCCAGTATATGCCTATGAAAACACCTACGGAGAGACCATAGTCCATTTACAGGGGAAGGAACTAGTAAGTGGTACATTTGTCAGCACCATAGATATAATCAATGACCAAGAGGGACTGGCCCACATATACTACAACAATACAAATGATGAAATAGATTTAAATGGCCTTGGAGAATTAGGCGGTTTCCTAGACACCAGGGACAAGTCCATAGACGAGTATATGAATAGGTTGGACATCTTGGTATACACAATAGCAAATGAGGTAAACGACCTTCACAAGGCTGGATATGACCTAGAAGGCAATGCAGGTGAGGATTTTTTTGTGTCCATAGATCAGGTCAAGGACGCTGCGGCCTATGTCAAGGTAAATCCTGCCCTGTCAAACTTCAACAAAATAGCCATATCAACTGAAGCTGGAGTCATAGGAAATGGGGACATAGCCAAGGCGATTTATAGCCTGAGAAGTGACAGGCTATATGGTGACTACGACCCAATTAATCCCTTTGACGACCCTAGCAAGTTAGATATGAATGTAGACGACTATTACAGGGACTTGGTACTGGCCTTGGGCCTGGAGAGGGAAGCCTCCCGCACCATTTCAGACAACCAGGATTTCCTGATTAAATCCATAGATGAAAAGAGAAAGGGCATATCTGCAGTATCCCTAGACGAGGAGATGGCAGATATGATAAGGTTTCAACACTCTTATACAGCAAATTCAAGAATAATCAATGCCATAGATGAAATGATAGAGACAGTAGTAAATAGAGTAGGACTAGTGGGAAGATAGGAGAGTGAGCAAGCATGTTTTTTGGTTTTAATAGTGCAGTAAAGGGTCTGCTGGCATCCCAAAGGGCCCTATATACTACAAATCACAATATAGACAATGCAAATACAAAGGGGTACTCAAGGCAGGAAGTAGAGCAAAGAGCTACAGATCCCTTTAGAATGCCCGGAGTGGGATTTCTGGGCACAGGCACAGAGATATACAACATCGAAAGGGTAAGGGATTCCTTTGTAGACTTTAAATACTGGAATGAGACAGCCCCCCTAGGAGAGTGGGAAGTAAAGAAGAACAATTTATTAGAAATAGAGAAACTAATGGGAGAGCCGTCAGATAATAGCTTTAGAAAATATATAGACGACTTTTATTCCAGTTTGGAGGAAATGAGCAAGAACCCATCGGATATATCCTTTAGGGAACCCGTAAGGGAAAATGCCATAGCCTTTACCAGACATATAAATGAAAGTGCAGGAAGGCTGATGGACATGCATAGGGAGGTAGAATACTCCATAGACATGAGGGTCAAGCAGATAAATAGTCTAGCTGAGCAAATTGGCGGTTTGAATAGGCAAATCTACTCAGGTGAATTGGATGGTAGGCCAGCCAACGATTTAAGGGACAGGAGGGAAGTCCTAGTAGACGAGCTGTCCAGATTGATAAACATCAGGGTCAATGAAAGCCCTGAGGGCAAATATAATGTTTCCGTAGACGGAATTTCCATAGTAGACCACCTGTACGTAAATAAGGTAATATTCAAGAGTGATAATGATGAGGGCCAGAAGATAAGCTGGGAAAATGGCGGAATGATTAGCATGAAATCAGGTGAGCTCAAGGGCCTTATAGATATATACGAAGGAGATGGACAGGACAATAGCTATAGGGGCATACCCTATTATCTGGACCAGCTAAATAAGTTTGCAGAGGGCTTCGCAGATAAATTTAACCAGATCCACAGGGAAGGCTATGGCCTTAATTCCAATTCAAATAATATTGATTTCTTTAGCTATCAGGCAGATTCACCTGCCACGACCTTTAGCCTATCAGATGACATAATGGAAGACATAAGAAATATAGGGGCAGCAGGAATGATAGGCGGGCTGGCAGAGGACAATACAAAGATGCTTGAGCTAATAAAGCAAAGAGAAGACAAGTTTTTCTTCTCCGGCGGAGTCTCCCAGGGTACACCGGACGACTTTATAAAATCCATCCTGTCCAGTATGGCGGTGGACAGCCTTCAGGCCCAAAGGCTATACGGCACCCAGGAACTAATACAAAAGAACATAGAGGTAAAGCGTAGCTCTATCTCAGGAGTTTCACTGGAGGAAGAAATGTCAAACATGGTAAGATTTCAGCATGTCTATATAGCCTCCTCCAAGATGATATCCACCATGGACATGATAATAGATATAACAGTAAATAGATTGGGACTAGTAGGGAGGTAATTAAATGCGAATAACAAATAATATGCTAATAAGCAACATGAACTACAATCTAAATAATACTCTGCAAAGACTGGAGAGACTACAGTACGAATCCTCCATAGGAAAGAAATTTAGGGTGCCTTCAGATGACCCAATAGGTGCCAGTAAATCCCTAAAATTCAATACTGATATCTCCAAGGTAGAGCAATATCTGAGAAATGCCAAGGACGCAGGATCCTGGCTAAAGGAAACAGAAGCTGCCCTCAAGGAGATTACAGAAGTATTACATAGGGCCAATGTACTTACGGTACAGGCAGCCAATGGGCCAAATGAAGAGGAACTAGACAAGATAAGGGACGAGATAAGCGAACTGAAAGGTCATTTAATTCAAGTCTCCAATACCACCTATGCAGGTAGATCCCTATTTACCGGATTTGAAACAGACAAGGAGCTATTAGATGAAGACGGCAACTACAATATAGGCATTGAAAACGATGAGATATTTGTGTACAATGTAGGAGTAGCAGAGAGGGTCATAGTCAACACATTGGGCAACAAGGTCTTTGGGTTTGCAGACTACGATCCAGCTACAAACGACATAAGCAATGAAAGCTATACAGACAACATATCAGCAGGTGACACCCCTCATTTAATAGCCATATTCAGCCAGTTGGAAAAGGCCTTGGAAGACAAGGACGCAGATAAGATCCAGGAGGCCATAGGCAATATCAAAGCATCCATGGATCAGGTACTGTCAGTCACATCTGAAATAGGGGCTAGAGCCAATAGGTTAGAGCTGACAGAGAACAAACTGGAAGATCAGAGAATTACCTTGAAAGAGCTATTGTCATTTAACGAGGATGTGAGCCTGCCAGATGCCCTAATGAGGCTGGCCATAGAAGAGAATGTCTATAGGGCTAGTCTGGGAGTAGGAGCTAGGATAATCCAACCCAGCCTCATGGACTTTCTAAGATAAAAAAGGGAGCTGAAAAAATGAAGGTACAAACGAAAGAATTTGGAGAAATAGAAATTCCAGAAGAAAACATTATCCTTTTCAATGAGGGAATACCAGGATTTGAAGAGGAAAAAAGATTCGCAATTTTGATAAACGAGGATAAAGACAATCCCTTTCACTGGCTACAATCCCTAGATACGCCTGATTTGGCCTTTATAATCACAGATCCCTTTAAAATATACGAGGACTACGACATTACCCTCCCCCAAACGGCAATAGAAAAGCTAAGGATTGAAAGGGAAGAAGACCTAATCATATATTCCATAGTAGTGGTACCCCAGGACATGACAAAGATGACGACCAACCTCATGGGTCCCCTAGTCATCAATACGAGGGAAAGACTAGGCAAACAGGTCATACTGGACAATAGCGACTACACTACCAGGCACTATATATTTAAACAAGGCTCCCCAGAGGAGGTAAAATAAGATGCTGATACTGACGAGAAAAAAAGGTGAATCCATAATAGTAGATGGAAAAATTGAAATAAGGGTAATGGAGCTAGAAGATGGAAGAGTTAGGATTGGCATAGAAGCCCCCAAGGACATAGACATAGTCCGAAAGGAGCTATATGAGAGGGTAGGAGAGGAAAATATGGCAGCCGTCAGACATGAACACAGGCTGGAAGACATGAAAAAGTTATTTAAGGGAAATAATTAGTAGAATTTCACATTATTTTACAAATAGTGCTAAAGTATTGTAAAAGAGGTCCGATAATAGTATTGAAATTAAGAAAACAAAGAATTGCAAGCTACTCAAAAACAAGGCGCCGGTTATTGAGTAGGACAAGCTTTTACTGTCATTCCAAGCACAGCTCAAATTGTGATACCGAGCACAGCTCAAATTGTCATTGGAGCCTAGCCCCAACTGTCATTCCGAGCGTAGCGAGGAAT
>JBBAEY010000075.1:0-10780 GCA_041655755.1 Tissierellaceae bacterium | reverse complement strand
AAAGAGAATTCAATTAGTTGGAGATGACCTTTTCGTTACGAATACCGAAAGACTGGAAAAGGGTATAGAATTAGACATAGCAAACTCTGTACTGGTAAAGCTAAATCAAATAGGGACCTTAACTGAAACCCTAGATACCATTGAAATGGCAAAGACCAGCGGCTATACAGCAGTCATATCTCATAGATCTGGGGAAACTGAAGACACTACCATAGCAGACCTGGCAGTGGCTACCAATGCAGGACAAATAAAGACAGGAGCACCTTCTAGGACCGATAGGGTAGCAAAATACAATCAATTGTTGAGAATTGAGGACATCTTGGGAGAAGAAGCAATATACAAGGGTTTGAGGACCTTTTACAACTTAAAAAAATAAATTTTAGGAGCATAAGGTCAATAGATGTATCTATCTATTGATTTTACGCTCCCTCTATGTTAAAATAGTTATGTTTTAAAGGCTGTGTATATATATTTCGGGAGGTGTAAATATGACATTATTTTTTTCCATATTAGTTCTTGCATCGAGCATAACACTAATCGTATCTGTAGTACTACAAGAGGGTAGCGAAGATGGCCTTGGTTCATTGACAGGTGGTGGTTCTGGATCCTTGTGGGGTAAGGCAAAGGGACAAAGCCGAGAAGACTTGCTTAAGAGAATAACAGTGATTTCTTCTGTTATCTTTTTAATATCTACATTATTTTTAGCAGCTAAATAAAGGAGGAATAGGAGATGAATTTTGCATTAATTGCTGCGCCAATAGTAGGGATATTGGCACTTATTTTTGCTTTTTATAAGGCAAGCAGCATTGACAAGGTCAGCCCTGGCAATGATAGGATGATTGAGATATCCACCTATATTCAAGAAGGAGCCATGGCTTTTTTGAGAAGACAGTATAGGTCTTTAATTATTTTTATAGTTACATTATTTGTTATCTTGATTTTTGCACCTGGCCTCGGATTTAAAATAGCCATTACATTCTTAGTAGGGGCTTCATTTTCCATGTTAGCAGGTTTTTTTGGCATGAAAGTGGCAACAAAAGCCAATGTGCGTACAGCAAATTCGGCTATGGAATCGGGTATGACCAAAGCCTTAAACGTAGCATTCTCAGGTGGTGCAGTAATGGGAATGAGTGTCGTAGGTCTTGGCCTACTAGGAGTAGGAGTTCTTTATATGCTATTTCCAGACCCTGACATTGTAACTGGTTTTGGACTGGGAGCTTCTTCAATTGCACTGTTTGCAAGGGTAGGCGGAGGTATCTATACCAAGGCAGCAGACGTAGGAGCTGACCTAGTAGGTAAGGTAGAAGCTGGAATACCAGAGGACGATCCAAGGAACCCAGCAGTTATTGCCGACAATGTAGGGGATAATGTTGGAGACGTAGCAGGAATGGGTGCTGACTTATTTGAATCATATGTAGGAGCAATCATATCAGCCATTACCCTTGGACTTATGGCCTATGGCGACAATGGCGTTTACTATGCCCTATCCCTGTCAGCTGTAGGAATTATAGCATCAATTATTGGTGTTTACTTTGTTAGGGGAGATAAGGATCCTCAAAAAGCTTTGAATACCGGTACATTAGTTAGCTCATTAATCACAATAGTTGCAGGATTTTTCTTAAGTAGTTATATCTTGGGTTCATATAAGCCATTTGTAGCAATACTTTCGGGCCTTGTAGTGGGACTTATCATAGCAAGGATTACAGAATACTATACCTCAGGTGACTACAAACCAGTTCAAAGAATTGCCCAAGAATCTGAAACTGGAGCCTCTACAAATATTATTGGAGGATTGTCAGTAGGTATGATGTCGACGGCAGGACCAATTGTCGTTATAGCCATCGGTATCTTAGTAGCATATTACGTATCAGGGGGCTCGACAAATTCAGCAGAAGGCCTCTATGGCATTGCCTTGGCAGCAGTAGGTATGCTATCCACAGCAGGTATGACCATAGCAGTTGATGCCTATGGACCAATTGCTGACAATGCAGGTGGTATTGCAGAGATGTGTGAATTACCTGAAGACGTTAGAAATATTACAGATAAACTTGACTCAGTAGGCAATACGACAGCAGCTATAGGTAAAGGTTTTGCAATTGGATCAGCAGCACTTACGGCCCTAGCCCTGTTTGCTTCCTATACACAAAAAGTCGGTTTATCTAATATTGACCTTACTTCTCCTACAGTTATAGCTGGAACCTTCATAGGGGGTATGCTACCCTTCCTATTCTCAGCCATGACTATGGATGCAGTTGGAAAAGCAGCTTTTTCAATGATAGAAGAAGTTAGGAGACAGTTTAGGGAAATACCAGGAATCATGGAAGGAGAAGCAACTCCAGAATATGCTACCTGTGTAGATATAAGCACTAAGGCGGCCCTTAAGGAAATGGTTATACCAGGTTTATTGGCAGTAGTAGTTCCAGTTTTGGTTGGCTTCCTACTAGGAGCCGAAGCCCTTGGAGGACTATTGGCGGGAGCCCTAGTAACTGGGGTTCTAATGGCAATCTTCATGTCCAATGCTGGCGGTGCCTGGGATAATGCAAAGAAATATATAGAGGAAGGCAATCACGGTGGCAAGGGTAGCGAAGCTCACAAGGCAG
Organism: Tissierellaceae bacterium; assembly: GCA_041655755.1. Taxonomy (GTDB): domain Bacteria; phylum Bacillota; class Clostridia; order Tissierellales; family Tissierellaceae; genus JAAYFT01. The sequence goes on along the minus strand of JBBAEY010000075.1, from coordinate 8,180 downwards.
CAGTTACTGGTGACACCGTAGGAGATCCATTCAAGGATACTTCAGGGCCATCTCTAAATATCTTAATCAAGTTAATGACCATTGTAGCATTGGTATTTGCAGGATTATTTGGCAACGGAATATTATTTTAAAAAAAGGTCCCTCTCTGAGGGATTTTTTTTGACTACATAAATCTCTGTCTTTATGATATAATCATGTAGTTAAGGGCATAATATTATATATGAGTTGAGGTAGTTTCATGAAAATCTTGATAAATGAATTAGAAATAAATTATATAGTAGAGGGTCAGGGCAGGGATGTTGTGATTCTCCACGGATGGGGGGCAAATATCAACACCATCTTGCCCATTGTAAATATATTAAAAGACAGATTTAGGGTCCATGCCCTAGACCTTCCCGGGTTTGGACAAAGCCAAGAACCTAGGGAGGCCATAGATTCTTTTCAATATGCAGAAATAGTAAAGGCATATATGGACAAGGCTAAAATAGAAAGGGTAATCCTAATAGGCCATTCCTTCGGAGGCAAGTTATCTATTATATTAGGTAGCAAATATGGGGACTTGGTTGACAAGATTGTACTCGTAAATAGCGCAGGTCTAATTGCAAAAAGGGGATTAAAATATTATATCAGGGTCTATAGCTTTAAGACTTTAAAATTTATTTATAAGAGCATATTCAAAAATAACCCGGAAAAATACCAGGAAATTTATAAAAAGTTTGGCTCTAGGGATTACCAAGATTCATCTGGGGTAATGCGGAAGGTACTGGTAAGGGTGGTCAATGAAAACCTACTGCCTATACTAGATAGTATAAAGGCTCCCACCTTGCTTATTTGGGGAGATAGGGACACAGCCACACCTTTATATATGGCAAAGACAATGGAGAAAAAGATTGAGGATTCAGGTCTGGTTATACTTGAGGGTGCAGGTCATTATTCTTATTTAGACGAACATCAAAGATTTACTGTAATACTAAGGAACTTTCTTCAGTATGATAGGCAATAAATGGGGGGATATTATGATAATTACAATACTTATAATCGGAATTTCAGCCTTCTACCTTATGGGAAGAAAAAGCAAATATCTGTTACATATGGTCCAGTTGGAAGGATACAAGTCGGATAACTACCTCAATTGGGTAAAGAAGAACAAGGAAAAGGCCTTTTCTCTAAGGCTATACAGGGGGGAGTTGAAGAAACCCTTGGTTTTTACTCCCAGGGCCAAAAGGCTGTTTGCTACAGATTTAATAATAAATGCCATATTATCTCTTATATTTGCTCTCAAATTGGCAAGTATAATATTAGCCGAGGGCGGCCCAGCATACCTTATAATAATTGGCCTAGGGGTCTACATTGCCCTTCTAGTTGGACAATATTATCTACAGCCCTTTCTTATGCTCTTTGCCAACAAGGCTATTCTGCCTCTTGAGGAGATAATTAACAGGGGCTACTATAGGTCTGCCCAGAGGAAGGTAGGGGAAAGAAACGATTTGACAGTAGTAGGTGTGACGGGTAGTTTTGGGAAAACCAGTACAAAATTTATAATAGGAAGCATTTTGGGGGAAAAATACAAGGTATTGAATACGCCAGAATCATATAATACGCCCATGGGATTGTCTAAGATTATCAACAACGAACTGGATCAAAGCCATGAAATTTTCATAGCAGAGCTGGGGGCAAGAAACTTAGGGGATATAAAGGAAGTATCTGAGTTGGTCCAGCCAAAGATAGGGGTAATTACCTCTATTGGCCCCACCCATCTAGAAACCTTCAAGAATATGGACAATATAATGAAGACTAAATATGAACTAGTAGAGGAATTGCCCACGGACGGAGTGGCAATCTTTAACTATGACAATGAGTACTTAAGGAAACTTGCAGATAAGACCTTTAAGGAAAAGATACTCTATGGCCTAGAGGACACTGAAAAGTTAAATCTCTATGCAAGGGACATTGAAGTATCGGAGATGGGCTCCAGCTTTACACTGGAAGACAGGGAAGGAAATTCCATTAGCTGTACAACCAGACTACTGGGCAGGCACAATATATACAATATACTGGCGGGAGTTGCAGTTGCAAAGAGCCTAGGGCTCACTTTTGATGAAATAAAAGAGGGTATCAAGAAAATCGAGCCAATTTCCCATAGGTTAAATATCATAAATCCAGGCACAGGTATCATAATCATCGACGACGCCTTTAATTCCAATCCCATAGGTTCAAAGGCAGCATTGGAAGTCCTACACCAGTTTAAGGAAGGGAGAAAAATCATTGTAACTCCTGGCATGATTGAACTAGGAGCTATGGAAGTGGAAGCCAACAGGGAATTTGGTAGCAATATCGGCAAGGTCTGCGACTATGTTATCTTGGTCGGTGAAAAGAGGACTAGACCCATATACCAAGGCCTGATGGAGGAAAACTACAATAAGGATAATATATTTATAGCAAATAACCTGGACGAAGCAACTGGCTATATTCAAAAAATTGCCAGGCCAAAGGACGTTGTATTATTTGAGAACGATTTGCCCGATAATTACAATGAATAAGGAGGCTTTAATATGAAGAAGGTAGCAGTTCTATTTGGGGGAAGAAGTGTTGAGCATGAGGTATCTATCATCACAGGTATGCAGATAATCGAGAATATGGATAAGACAAAATACGAGGTCATACCAATCTATGTAGACAAGGATGGAAGATGGCTGACTGGCAATGGCCTACTGAATTTTAAAAATTACAAGGACAACAATTTCAAAGATACACAAGAAATCTTGCTTTCTCATAATTATGGAGACAATAACATATACCTGAGCCCAAAAAATCAGGGTTTATTTGGGAAAAAGGTTTTGAACAAAATTGATATTGCCTTTCCCGCCTTTCATGGGATGAACGGTGAGGACGGTACTGTTCAAGGAATATTCGAGCTCATGGACATACCCTATACTGGATGTGGAATTTTAGGTTCATCTGTTGGTATGGACAAAATACTGATGAAGGATGTTTACAAGGCCAATGGGCTGCCCGTAGTAGACTACATGTGGTTTTACAGGGCAAAATGGAATGACAATAGTCAGGACTTACTAAATAGCATTGAAGAAAAATTATCCTATCCCCTCTTTGTAAAACCTGCAAACCTGGGATCTAGCATAGGCATATCCAAGGCTAAAAATAGAAATGAATTGACGGAGGCCATAGAGGTTGCCATTAGATATGATAGGAAAATCATAGTCGAGAAGGCAGTTGAAAAGCCAAGGGAAATTAACTGTGCAGTGCTTGGTTATGATGACAAGGTAATTACATCCTTATGTGAGGAGCCCATAGGTTGGGAAGAGATTTTAACCTTTGAAGATAAATACTTGGGATCCAATGCCAAGGGCAAAGGTAATGAGAGAAAGAGAATACCAGCAGAGATAGGAGAAGATACTAGAAAAGAAATAGAAGAATTGGCGAAAATGGCCTTTATGACCATAGATGCCAAGGGGGTATCTAGGATTGATTTCTTGCTAGATGAAAATGAGAAAGTCTATATAAATGAAATAAACACCTTGCCGGGCTCTATATCCTTTTACCTATGGGAAGGAAGAGGCTATCCATTTAACAAACTTATAGATGAATTAATTGATATTGCAGTTATGGTACACAAGGACAAGAGGGAAAACATGCACTCTTATGAGGCAAACCTATTAAACAGGACCCAGTACGGTGCAAAAGTGAAATAAAATCCCATATAGGAGGGGATGTAAAAGATGAGCATCAGAGAAGAAATAATTGAATTGATGAAAACAAAGAAATACAAGCCAAAACTCAAGGAAGAATTAGCTATTTACTTCGACTTGGAAAAGAAAGAGTTTAAGGATTTTTTCAGCATATTAGAAGGTCTAGAGAAGGAAGGACTGTTGATTAAGACAAAGAATGAAAGGTATGTCCTCATAGACAATGACTATCTAGTTGTTGGAAAGGTGGAAGGAAATGAAAGGGGCTTTGGATTTCTCATCCCCGACATCAAGGCCAGGGATGATATCTTTATTCCCGGTGAAAACTTAAATGGAGCCATGCATGGCGATAGGGTAGTTGTCAACGTCACCAGAAGGGGACAAGGTAGCAGAAGGGAAGAGGGAGAAGTACTAAAGATTTTGGAAAGGAATAAAAAGGCCATAGTCGGTACTTTTGAAGATAATCAAAGCTTTGGCTTTGTGGTGCCAGATGACAATAGGATAGGCTATGACATATTTGTTCCAAAGTCAGACACCTTGAATGCAAAGACTAAGCAAAAAGTAGTAGTAGAAATAAGCAAATATCCTGAGAACAGAAGGAACCCTGAGGGGAGAGTAGTGGAGATACTGGGATATTTAAGTGAAAAGGGAACAGATATCCTGTCTGTTATTAGGCAATTTGATTTGCCTGAGGATTTCCCAGATTCAGTGCTGACAGTTGCAAAGGGCATTGAGCAAGAGCTAAATAGGGAAGAAATCCAAAATAGGGTAGACTTAAGGCATTTAAATAGCTTTACCATAGATGGTTTTGACGCAAAGGATTTGGACGATGCCGTATCCATAGAGATGAAGGACAATGGCAATTACTATCTAGGCATACACATTGCAGATGTATCCCACTATGTAAAGGAAAGGTCACTACTAGACAAGGAAGCCTTAAATAGAGGGAACTCAGTATACCTAATTGACAGGGTAATCCCCATGCTTCCAAAGGAATTGTCCAATGGGATTTGCTCATTGAATCCAGATGTAGATAGATTAACCCTTTCGGTGCTTATGGAAATAGATAAAAATGGCAAGCTAGTAGACCATGAAATCCTAGAGGGAGTAATAAGGAGTAAGCAGAGGCTCGTATACGACGATGTATCAGATTTCCTAGAAAATGAGGACTCTCAAGCCAAGGAAAAGTTATCCGGCCTAAGTCATGACCTGAAACTCATGGAAGAACTAAGTAAAATCCTTTCTAGCAAAAGAGAAAGAAGGGGGAGCATAGACTTTGAGTTTCCAGAGACCAAGATAATTCTGGATGACAAGGGAATACCCCTTGAAATAAGAAAAGAAGATAGGAGAATAGCTAATAGGATAATAGAGGAATTTATGCTGGTATGCAATGAAACAGTAGCGGAGAGGTTTTTCTGGGCAGAGCTACCATTTCTTTATAGGATTCACGAGGAGCCTTCAGCAGAGAAAATATCTGATTTCAATAAATTGATACACAATTTTGGATACTCACTAAAGGGTCAGGAAATACATCCAAAGGAACTACAGAGACTAACTAAGGAGATTAAGGGTACAAAGGAAGAGACCCTAATAAGTACCCTCATGTTAAGGTCTTTGAAGAAGGCAAAATACAGCAGCGAAGCAGATGAGCACTTTGGCTTAGCGGCACAATACTATTCGCATTTTACAGCACCCATCAGGCGGTATCCGGATTTGATGATTCACAGAATAATTAAGTCCTATATAAATGGCAGGCTAAGTAATCGAATGATAGAGGGCCTTGAAGTCAGATTGCCTGAAATAGCCGACCATACTTCCATGACAGAAAGAAGAGCAGAGGAAGCTGAAAGGGAAGTGGAGGACATGAAAAAGGCCCAGTATATGATGAGCTATATAGGCCAAGAATTTGAAGGGATTATATCTTCATTGACAAGCTTTGGCATGTTTGTTCAACTAGAGAACACAATAGAGGGTCTGGTCCATTTCAGCAATATGTTAGACGATTACTATAATTTTGATGAGGAAAAATATCATATAATTGGAGAAAGAACAAAAAGAATATACCATCTGGGCGATATGGTAAAAATAAGGGTGTTGAAGGCAGATCCAGTCAGTAGAAATATTGATTTTGAGCTAATATAGGCTGTTGACAGGCCCTTGCATATTTGCTAAACTAGGTTACAGAAAATTGAAATGTGGTGAGAATATGAAAAAGCAAGGCTCAAAGACAATAGCCAGCAATAGAAAGGCAAGGTATGAGTTTTTCATAGAAGATACTATAGAGGCCGGGATTGCCCTTACTGGTACGGAGGTAAAGTCTATCAGGCAGGGGAAAATAAACATAAAGGAAAGCTATGCTTCCATAGAAAAGGGGGAAGTATTTATAAACAATATGCATATTAGCCCCTATGAGCAGGGTAATATATACAATGTAGACCCCCTAAGAAAGAGAAAACTCCTGCTCCACAAAAGGGAAATTAGGAAGCTGGTGGTAGCCACTAGCCAAAAAGGATATACCCTCATTCCACTATCGGTATATCTAAAAGATGGACTAGTTAAGCTGGAATTGGCTACGGCAAGAGGAAAAAAGCTCTATGACAAGAGGGAAGATATAGCGAAAAAGGATGCTGAAAGGAGAATGCTGCAGCATACATCTGAAAAATACCAGTAGGACCCTACAGAACTGCCTAGAACAGGGGAATTGACAAAAAGTTAAATATTTGCTATAATTAATTGCCAACAAAATTTGGGGGCGAATTTGGTTTCGACGGGGATGTGGAATCAGGAGTAGCGAGTCGTTGACGCCAAGCAACGTTAAAAGTGGCAAAATAAATTAAACGCAAACGATAATTACGCTTTTGCAGCTTAGATAAAGCTGCTCGTTCTACCTAAGAATCCCACGACTTGGGATAGAACGTCATTCTAGTGGGGAACCGAGCCATGGAAAGCTTTGACTATGGAACGGAATTCATGAAGCTACTAAAATCTAAAGCCTGTCAGTAGGGGTTAGATGGAGGGAATGTCAAATTACTGACTGCACTCGGAGAGACTCCTCAGGAAATGTTTTCGGACGTGGGTTCGACGCCCACCGCCTCCACTAGATTAAAATTGATATTGTTAAAATGTAAACCCCTTGATTTCAAGGGGTTTTGCTTTATTCAATGATTATATTTCCATAGCACTGGGTATAATTGATTTGACCAATAGTATGAATATGAAAGGAGGAGAGCACTTAAACCCTTGGATTTTGAAAAATAAAATGAAAGGATGATAGAGTGGAAAATATAAATGACTACATTGTAGACGTATTTAAAAGGAGATATACATGTAAGGGATACGACCCAGACAAGGTGGTGTCCGATGAGGACTTCAATACCCTAATGGAGGTGGCTAGACTGTCCCCAAGCTCCATGGGTTTTGAACCTTGGAAATTTGTCCTGCTGAGGAATAAGGAGCTGTTAAAGGAAATCAGACCCATAGCATGGGGTGCCCAGGCGGCCATAGACGGTGCTTCTCACATAGTTCTTATCCTATCTAGAAATCCAAAGGATATGGAAGCAGGGTCAGAGTATTTAGAGTATATACAAAATGAAATACAAAATTATCCAGCCGAGGAGTTGGCAAAGAGAAAGGAAAGATACAAGTCCTTCCAAAAATCCGACTTTGACTTGAATACTGATAGGGCATTATTTGACTGGATATCCAAGCAATCCTATATACCCCTAGCAAATATGCTGACAGTTGCAGCCATGCTGGGTATAGATTCTACGCCCATGGAGGGTTTTGACAGGGAAAAGTTACACCAGATATTTTCTAACCATGGGGTATATGATCCCGACCATTTCAAGGTATCTACCCTAATAGCATTTGGATATACAAATAGGCAGCATAGGGAAAAAACTAGAAGGCCCATGAAAGAGGTCTTTGAAGTATTCGAATAGAATGGAAAAGCCTAGGTCATCATAAGGACCTAGGCTTTTGAAATCTTATGCCTTTTCTATATTATCCATAAACACTTCTAGAGGTTGATTTCCAACAAATTCAAATTCATCGTTGATTACTATCTTTGGTACACTGGAAACATTAAATTGATCTGATAGGTCAAAGAATGTTTGTGCCTCCACCATTTCTGCACTAATATTGGAATTTTCAAGGGCCAATAGGTGGGCCTTTTCAACAGCTCCTGGGCAGTGAGGACAGCTTAGAGTTACAAAGACCTTGATATTAACTGGTTTATCTACCTTTGAAATCCTATCTTCTAATTCCTTCGACAAGGGACTGCCGCTGCCTGATACTGAAAGTACAGTATTTACTAGGGAATTAATTTCATGGCCAGCAGGTATACCAACGAATTTGATACCCCTATAGTCGTTATTTTTATCTAGTACCACAACGCTTGGTACACGGCTTACCTCGTATTTTTCAGCTAGTTCCTTATCTGTATTGAGGTCATACTCCAATAGACTTAATTTTTCT
>JBBAEY010000074.1:0-10912 GCA_041655755.1 Tissierellaceae bacterium | reverse complement strand
TCCTCCTTAGGAAACACACCCTGGTGTTTCATTTTATTTTTAATTTGTGAAGCCCACGAGCGGACTCGAACCGCTGGCCTCTTGCTTACCATGCAAGTGCTCTACCTCCTGAGCTACGTGGGCAATTACTCACTGCTAGTTATTTTACTATTAGATTTTAAAAATGTCAAGCATTGTTGTGCTTTTAATCTAATATTTTCTCCATCTTTTTCTTAACCCTCTGAAGTGCGTTGTCTATACACTTCACATGCTTGTCTAGGTCATCGGCAATCTCTTGGTAACTTAGTCCATCTATATAGGATGTAAATACTTCCAATTCCAATTTCGATAGGCTTTTGCCCATTTTTTCTTCAATGGTGCTTAAGTCTTCCTTACCTATCATCACTTCTTCTGGATCGCATATTTTTCCCCCCGATATTATATCCATCAGGGTCCTATCGGATTCTTCACTATATATTGGTTTATTTAAGGAAATATAGGAATTTAGTGGTATATGTTTTTGCCTGGTAGCAGTTTTAATTGCCGTGATAATCTGTCTAGTAATGCAGACCTCTGCAAAGGCTCTGAAAGAGGTTTCTTTTCCATCATCAAAGTCCCTTATGGCCTTGTAGAGTCCAATCATCCCCTCTTGAATGATATCCTCCTTGTCCGCCCCGATCAAATAATAGGAACGGGCCTTTAACTTTACATAATTCTTGTACTTGTAGATTAGATACTCCAATGCAAATTCATTGCCTGAATTAGCAGCCTTGATTATTTCCTCATCTCCCATATTTCCATAAGATGCAAATCTATTGCTTTTATTGTGCAGACCAAGATGCATCCTTCATCCCCCCAGTGAAATAGTAATTAATCGGAATCCTTATTTTTATGAAACCATTTTTCCAATTTCCTTATATTTTCATCGTCCAGCCTTCCTATGAGAAAGTCGTTCTTCTTGTTTTCTCTTGCCCTCTTTCTGCTTACCATCTTTTTTTCATTAAATATTTCTGCCTCTAGTTCCCTAGCTGAAATCCTAATGCCGCCCCTGCCCAAAATTATCTGCTGCTCCATCCAATCCGATGTAGCCACCCTTACCTTTCTGATTCTCCCCAGGCTGTCCAATTGTTTCTCTATATACTGATCTGCCGTCTCATTTTCCCTTGTGTATACTATTTTCAGGCCCCTGTGCTTGTCTATATTGCCACTGTTCCCCTTTACTAGATGTGCATCGAAAACTATTACAATTTCTATTCCGGAATAGTGCTTGTACTCAGTCATGATATCTATTAAATCATTTCTAGCCTCTTCAAGATTGTCTTTTTTAGAATCTTTAAACCTATCCCAAGAATTAATGATATTATAGCCGTCCACGAATAGATATTCCTTAGGTCTTTTTTCCCTTCTAGCCATGATTTTGTCTAAATACCTCATATATCAATATAGCTGCAGCATTTGACGCATTTAGGGAGGAAATTTTTCCTGTCATTGGTATCTTTACCAAGACATCGCACTTTTCCTTGGTCAATCTCGACAGTCCCTTGCCTTCATTGCCCACTACAAGGGCTATGGGTCCCTTGAGATCTGTCTTGAAATAGAAGTCTCCACCATCTGCATCTGCTCCAAATATCCAAAGGCCCTTTGCCTTTAGATTTTCTATCTCGCGGTTTATATTATTTACCCTTGCAATTAAAATATGCTCAACAGCTCCGGCTGAGCTCTTGTATACCGTTTGATTTACAGTTGCGGACCTTCTTTGCGGGATTATAATTCCATCCACACCTGCACATTCTGCCGTCCTTATGATAGCACCTAGATTATGAGGATCTTCTATACCATCCAATACTATGACAAAGGGGTCCTCCTGCCTGTCCTTGGCCCTTTGTAGAATATCGTCTATGTCAGCATATTTATATGCAGTGACTAGGGCTACAACACCTTGGTGGTTGCTAGCTCCTGCCAGGGAATCCAGTTTCTTCTTGTCTACCTCTTGTATTACTATGTTTTTATCCCTGGCCTTTCCTATTATTTTATTTATTGAACCCTGTAAATCGCCCTTTAAAATGTAGAGTTTGTCAATCTCCTTATCAGTTTTTAGGACCTCTAACACTGGATTTCTTCCAGCTACATATTGAAAATCCATTTTTCCACAATCCTCCTCTAGTCCATTGCCCTGAATCTTTCCCTAACCTCAACTATCTTGCCGCAGGTCATCTTACCCTCTGGGCATGGCCCTGTCAAACAGCTTGGACCTGCATTTTTAAATAGTATTGGGTAGACTTCTTTTACCTTCTTTATCATGGCCACTCCCAGGTCCCTTATTTCCCATTGGGCCCTCTCACAGGTCCTTAGATTGAAAAAGTGGAGTAGGGATCTGGCATTCATGGTAAAGACAATCTTCGTTTCGCAGGCATTGGGAAAGACATATCTGGCATCTTCTATAGCCTCTTTCTCCGCCTTACTTCTCGCTTCCCTCTCTCCAAATCCCTCATCAATATACTTCCTATAGTGGTCTTCAAAGAGCAATTCTGCTATCTCATCGTATTTACGCTGATTTTCTTCCATAGATTCAATAAATAGGGCCCTGGCAATCTTATTCTTTTCAATAGCCGGTGGTATTATGTATTCGAATTGGTCTAACTTTACATATCTTTGGGATTGCTGGGAGTAACTTGCAATTCTGTGCCTTACCAGTTGATGGGTTAATGTCCTAGATACCCCTTCGACTCCAAATGTAAAGGTAAGGTGTTCTATGGGGCTTTCGTGATTCATATCCATCAATAGAGATAAAAAAGATTGGGTTTTCTTTTCATCTAAAGTTTCTTCTATTTGGCTGATGCCCACAGGTGAATAACAAAGCTTTGCCGCTGCTGCAATCAATTTTTCACCATCAGGAGTATATCTCAATAATTCTACCTTAGCCATTCTAATCCCCCTTTTCTTTTGTTATATCAATGTTTAAAATTATTTCAAATAGTTCTTCCAGCCTATTATCCATATTTGCAATATATAGATAGCCAATTAAGGCTTCAAACCCAGTTGCATATTTGTAGTCTATTACACTTGCATTTTTAGCCATGGTATTTGACTTTGCATTTCTGCCCTTCCTTACTATGGCCCTCTCCTTGTCCGTAAGGAGTTCCTCCAGCCTATGGACAATATCGGCCTGAGATTTGGCCTTTACATATTTGGTGGAGAGCTTGTGCAATTCATTCACCGGCAGCCTTTTAGTCAATAGATAGGTCCTTACCAGCAACTCGTATACAGCATCACCTATATATGCCAGATGCAAAGGAGATAGCATGGCTATATCCTCTGCATTTAAATCTTTGCCTATTTCCCTAAATATATTGTAATTTTTCATATTTTATATGCGTTTCCACTTCACTCCTTCTTGGGTGTCCTCCAATAGAATTCCCCTATCTTTTAGATCATCTCTAATCTCATCTGATAATTTATAGTCCTTGTTTTTCCTAGCCTCACTTCTCTTTTCTATTAGCTCTAGTATTTCCTCTTCCAGCAGTTCATCCTTCCTGTTCAATATACCCAAAACTGATGTCAGTTCAACTAGTCTATCTAAGGCCCTTGATATTAAAACCTTGCTAGATTTTTCGTTTAGATTTGTATTGGAAAACTTAACCAGCTCAAAAATAGACGCTATGGCATCGGCCGTATTTAGGTCGTCCTCCATGGACCTTATAAACTCATCCCTATACTTGTCTATCTCTCCCAAGAGTTCATTTTCTAATTGGGATAATTCCCTATCTTCTACAAGGCCTAGGAGGTACTGAAGGTTTTTCTCCGCATTATATAGCCTCTCCAGGGCATTTTCCATCTGTTTCATGATTTCCCTAGTAAAATTAATTGGGGACCTGTAATGGGCTGATAATAGGAAAAACCTAAGGGTCTCTAAATCAAATTCCTTAGCCACATCTTTTACAAATAGGAAGTTGTCCAGGGACTTAGACATTTTTTGATTGTCTATATTTATCATGGCATTGTGCATCCAGTAGTTGGCGAAGGGTTTGCCCGTCAAGGTTTCGGATTGGGCAATTTCGTTTTCATGGTGGGGAAACTGGAGATCCTCTCCGCCTGCGTGTATATCTATGGTATCTCCAAGTAAGGTCCTAGACATGACAGAACATTCTATATGCCAGCCCGGCCTGCCCTTGCCCCAGGGACTTTCCCAATAGGGTTCCCCCGCCTTCGATTTCTTCCAAAGTGCAAAATCCAAGGGATTCCTTTTCTCCTCGCTTATCTCTACTCTGGCACCTGAGATTAAATCTTCTATGTTTTTCTTAGATAATTTACCGTAGTCCTTAGCTGCATCTATATTAAAATACACATTGCCACCTATGTCATAGGCTGCGCCCTTTTCGATTAGTATTTCTATGAATTCAATCATGGGCTTTACAAATTCAGTTGCCCTAGGATGTACTGTTTCCTCTTCGTAAAGGTTGAGCCCCTGGGCATCTTTTAGAAATGCCTCTATATACCTGTCGGATATTTCCTTAATTGATACACCTTCTTCATTGGCCTTGTTTATAATCTTGTCATCAATATCTGTAAAGTTGACGACAAATTTTACATCATGACCCCTGTACTTAAAGAATCTCCTCAGTGTATCAAATACGACCATGGGCCTGGCATTGCCCACATGAATGTAATTGTAAACAGTGGGGCCACAAGTATACATCTTCACCTTTCCTTCTTCAACTGCTATAAATTTTTCCTTTTTTCTCGTTAATGTATTGTAAAGTCTCATATCTACCCTCCCGTAATGAATTCCTAGTCACAGTTAAATATATGTCTCCCTGACATGTTCTATCCTCTTTATTATATTCTCCTTGCCAAGTAGGACAAGTACATTTACAAATTCTGGCCCATGGGCCATTCCTGTCAAGGCCACCCTTGCAGGCATAAATAGGTTTTTGCCCTTAACTCCCGTAGCCTTTTGCACTAGCTTCATAAAACCCCTTGCATATTCCTCATCTATTTCTTCTACCTTACTCAGTTCCTCTACCAGAGCATCTAGGACAGTGCCCACTTGTTCTCCACCTATAATCTCCAAGGCGTCCTTCTCGACAATATCCACAAGGTCCTTAAATAAAAATTCCACCTTCTCGGGTATTTGACCCACAGTATCTAGGCTTTCCTGTACTGTTTTTACCATGAGATTTAACCAGTCCAGTCTCTCTTCTACAAATTTCTCATCTATTAGCCCTGCTTCAATCAGATATGGTATTGCCAGTTCTGTAATCTTCTCTACTGGCAAAGCCTTTATATAGTGACTATTTACCCAATCCAGCTTATCCTTATCAAATATTCCTCCGGTTTTTGATACTCTCTCAAATGAGAATTTTTCCACCAGTTCTTCCATACTGAGGATTTCCTGATTGTCTTCTGGACTCCAGCCCACTAGGGCCAAGTAGTTTACCAGTCCCTCCTGCAAGTAGCCCTTGGACCTAAAGTCCTCCACTGATACATCTCCCTGCCTCTTGCTTAGTTTCTTCCTGTCCTTGTTCAGGACTGTAGGCAGATGGACATAAGTCGGTTTTTCCCAGCCGAATGCCTCATATAGGTAGACGTGTTTTGGCGTGGAAGGCAGCCACTCCTCTCCCCTCACTATATGGCTTATGTTCATTAAATGGTCGTCAACCACTACAGCCATATGATAGGTGGGAAAGCCATCCGATTTTAATAGCACCTGATCATCTATATCATTTGTATTTATTACTATATCTCCCCTTACCATATCGTGAAACTTAATGTCATAGTTGTGAGGAAGCTTTAGTCTAACTACGTATTCTTCGCCCTTAGCTATCCTTTCCCTAGCTTCATCTAGGGGGATATTCCTACAAAATCCGTCGTATTTAGGGACTAGACCCCTTATTTTTTGTTCCTCCCGAAGGGAGTCCAATCTTTCCTTTGAACAAAAACAATAATAGGCATGGCCCTTTTCAATAAGTTCATCGACGTACTTCTTGTATAGGTCTAGCCTTTCAGATTGTATATATGGACCATATTGTCCTTTTTCTACTATTTTTCCTTCCTCTACGAATACTCCCTCGTCGTATTTGACCCCTGACCACTCAAGTGCCTCAATTAGGTTTTCTATGGCTCCTTCTACAAACCTAGTCTGGTCAGTATCTTCTATTCTTAGGATAAATTTCCCGCCATTCTTCCTTGCAAATAAATAATTGTATAGTGCAGTCCTTAAACCACCTATATGTAAATAGCCCGTAGGACTTGGTGCAAACCTCACTCTAACTTCTTTCAAAACGCCACCTCCTGAATTAATTATCTTTATTATATAATACAAGTGTGCAAGTGTAAACTATGGGTAAAGAAATAAAATAGCCCCAAAGGACTATTTTAAATTTTCAAGCCTGCCTTGTTAAATTCTTCCTCGATTAGTGGAATTACATCTGTGACGGGGACCTCTATTCTTTCTTCCCCTCCCCTTATGGAGTATTCTACAATGGAATCCTTAGATTTCTTCCCTGCTGTTATCCTAATGGGAATCCCAATTAGGTCCCTATCCTTAAACTTCACACCTGCCCTTTCATTTCTGTCGTCTATGATTACTTCTAGCCCCCTAGCCTTTAGGTCTTCATAGAGTTTTTCTCCTAATTTTACTTGCTCCTCATCCTTTACGTTTATAATAGTTATGATTAGCTGATAGGGAGCCACTACTAGGGGCCATATTACTCCGTCCTGGTCATGGTACTGCTCTACAACTGCTGCCATCGATCTGGAAACCCCTATGCCATAACTACCCATAATAAAGGGTTTTTCCTTCCCATTTTCATCTAAAAACTTGGCATGTAGGGAATCGGAGTATTTTGTACCTAATTGGAATATATTGCCCACTTCTATTCCCCTATCCATTTTCAGGCTATTAGCACATTTTGGACAAATATCCCCTTCCTCTACTAGAAGTAGATCCTCTACTAGCTCACCAGTAAAATCCCTTCCAAAATTAGCATTTTTTATATGGTAATCGCTTTCATTCCCTCCGACTACTAGGTTCTTCATCTTGGCGATTCTAGAGTCTATCAACAGTCTAACACTGCCCTTCAGGCCTATAGGACCGGTGAAACCCTTGTCAGCACCTGAAATAGCCATTATGGTGTCTCCATCTGCCATCTCCAAATCGTGTTCTCCAATACCTAGGTAATTGCATAACTTTGTTTCATTTAATTCCCTGTCTCCCGGAATTAGTGCAATTACTGGTTTTTCCTGGGCCTTGTATACTACAGCCTTGGCAAATTTGCTGTGGGAAATGCCAAAGAAGTCAACCAGGGCATCTATGGTAGTAAGCCCTGGGGTGTGGACTCTTTCCAGCTCTAATTCCTCTGCTACCTCTTCTACTTGGTATAGGACCTCTGCTTTTTCATCTGTTGCGGCATAGTCACAATGGTCACAATAGGCAATTAGGCTTTCTCCAACATCTGATGTTGCCATGAATTCGTGGGATACCTTTCCTCCCATGGCCCCCGTATCTCCCTGGACAACCTTGAATTTTAGTTTCAATCTGGTGAATACCTTGTCGTATGCCTGCCACATATTTTCATAGGCAGCCCTCATGCCTTCCTCATCTATATCGAAACTATAGGCGTCTTTCATGATGAATTCCCTGCATCTCATTAGTCCAAATCTGGGCCTTTTCTCGTCCCTATACTTGGTCTGTATTTGGTAGAGGTTAAGGGGCAATTGCTTATAGGACCTTATTTCATCCTTAATCAGATTGGTAAAGTACTCCTCATGGGTAGGCCCCAGACAAAATTCCCTGTCATTTCTGTCTCTTAACTTAAACATCTCTGGTCCAAAATTATCCCACCTACCTGTAGCCTCCCATATTTCCCTTGGCTGGATTGCCGACATCAGGAGTTCCTGGGAACCTGCCCTGTCCATCTCCTCCCTCACTATTTCTTCTATCTTCCTTATGACCCGATAGCCCAATGGAAGATAAGAGTAAACCCCACTCACTAATTTCCTAATCATTCCTGCCCTCAAGAGAAGCTTGTGGCTTGGTATTTCAGCCTCTGCAGGCATCTCCCTTAGGGTAGGCATATAAAGCTTAGACATCCTCATTTCTTTTCCTCCTTAAAATTAATAAAACCCTTCATCTCCAAAGAGACGAAAGGTTATTTCCGCGGTACCACTCTAATAGATCTTAAGAAAAGATCCACTCACTAGTTATAACGTTACAAGCGTATTGGCTTAGTCGCCAAAGGCTCTAGGGCAGGTTCAATATCCAGTTTGCCAGAAAACTTCCACCTCTTGTTTTCCTCTCTAGGGCTTTAGATATTTACTATTCCTATCATTGCCATATATGGTATTTCACTGTAGAAGGGCTAAGTAAACCCTTGAATCATTTCTTTTAATTATACTAATAGCTTCATTATGTGTCAATTACTTTTTTTCAAGCAGGCATACAGCATATGAAGATATACCTTCACCCCTGCCTACAAAGCCCAAGTGCTCGGTAGTAGTGGCCTTAATATTTATATTATCCAGCGAAGTGTTTAATATTTCCCCTATCTTCTCTCTCATACTGTCTATGAAGGAGGCAAGTTTAGGTCTTTGAGCTCCTATGGTGGCATCGATATTTCCTATCTTATATCCCATGTCATCCATAATCTTCCACACCCTCGACAATAGATATATACTGGATATGTCCTTGTATTCCTCGTCAGTATCCGGGAAATGTCTGCCAATATCTCCTTGGCCCAGTGCCCCCAAGATGCTGTCCATAATAGCGTGGACCAGTACATCTGCATCTGAATGACCCAGCAAGCCCTTTTCAAAGGGAATGTCAATTCCCCCAATTATCAGTCTCCTATTTTCCACCAGTTGGTGGACATCATAGCCAAATCCTATTCTCACATTATCACCTATTATCTACTTTGGAATATAAACTCTCGTCTGCCATAAATCTTTTCCCTGTCCCTAATCAGGGACTCCCCCAAAAGTATATCCTCCGGAGTCGTTATTTTAATATTTTCATAGGAACCCATGACCATTCTAACCTCATGTCCCATGCGTTCCACTAGGGAGCTGTCGTCCGTCCCCAGAAATCCGTCAATCTGAGCCTTCTCATAGGCCCCTAGGATGATATCCTTGTAGAAGGCCTGAGGCGTTTGTGCTGCCCATAGCAGACTCCTCTGGGGTGTCTTGTCTATGCTCTTGTGCTCGCCTACTATCTTGATGGTATCCGTTACCGGAACTCCTATTACACATGCTCCATGCTTCTCCACACACTCTATACTGTCCTCGATGTTTTCAATCTTTACAAAGGGCCTGGCACCATCGTGTATCAATACTATATCGGACCTTTCATCTAGGGCCAATATCCCATTATAGACTGAATCCTGCCTTTCCTTTCCACCTCTTATTATATTTGTTACCTTATTAAATCTATATTTTCTCACTATTTCCTTGCGGCAATATTCAATTTCCTCTTCCTTTGACACTATAATTATCTCATCAATATATCTGCACTTTTCGAATTTCTCCACAGTGTGTGCCAAAATCGGCTTGCTCCCTATGGCTATAAACTGTTTATTAATCTTGCTGCCCATCCTATTGCTCATTCCAGCAGCGGCAATTATGACAGATATATAATTGTTTTTGTACATGGTCTTCACCTCTTAAAGTATTATAACATATTATGATATAAGAGCAAACAAAATTAAAGACCCTGACGGGTCTTAAACTGCCTTATCCACCATGGACTTTGGCTTGGCAAATATCATTCTGCCTGCAGAAGTCTGTAGTACTGAAGTGACGATGACATCTATAGTCTCGCCTATGAACTTTCTACCGCTTTCAACGACTATCATGGTGCCGTCATCTAGGTAGGCTAATCCTTGATTTAATTCCTTTCCATCTCTAACTACCTGAACCAGCATTTCCTCCCCGGGGAGTACAACGGGCTTCACTGCATTGGCTAGTTCATTAATATTGAGTACTTCAATCCCTTGCACCTCTGCTACCTTGTTGAGGTTGTAGTCGTTGGTAATTATCTTCCCCTTAAGCAACTGGGTCAATTTCAACAACTTTGAATCTACCTCTTGAACGTCCTCGAATTTTTTATCGTTTATGATTACCTCGATATCCAATTCTTTCTGTATCTTATTTAATATATCTAAACCTCTCCTGCCCCTATTTCTCTTTAGGGAGTCTGAAGAGTCTGCAATATGCTGTAGTTCTTCCAAGACAAATTCTGGAATAATAAGTGGTCCTTCTATGAAACCTGTTTTGCAAATATCTGCTATCCTCCCATCTATTATGACAGAAGTATCTAATATTTTGGGGTAAACCTTATTTGGTATTTTTATTTTATCCCGAGGATTCCTCCTTATATTTCCCAGGGTGTTTTGTATATCGTCCCTCTTCCTATGGGGAATGGTAAGACCTAAATAGCCAAATATCCCGTATAATAGGATAGATGCTATTACCCCTATATAGGGTATCCCCAAATTGTTGATGGGTAAGGTCAATATCAATGCAATTAATAAACCGATAATGAGCCCAACAGAAGAAATGGCAATATCGTATACTGAAAACTTTTCTAATTCGTTTTCAATATTCTTTATTAACTTCCTCCCCCTGTGGATTATCCGAGAAGATAATGAAAAAAATATAATTCCAAATACTATTGAAACCCCCAAATAAACGGCTAAGTTTAGCCAACCATCTCTGACCAAATGAATGATTCCCATATTGACAAACAATGACAATATACTATATCCTACAATCATTCCTAAAACGCCTATGATTACTTTTGTTATTTTATCTACCATATATTCACCTCCTTATAATATAGTTATTGCCAATTATTTAAATTATAAACAAAAAAAATACAATTTAAAAGTTAAATTTCTTCTTCATATTTTACTGCCTCTATAACTAGCTTTTCTATTTT
>JBBAEY010000073.1:0-11120 GCA_041655755.1 Tissierellaceae bacterium | reverse complement strand
GGGACTAGTACTAATACTTATATTAACCATCAACAATGTAGTCCTGGAAACTAAAACCAAATTTGATGAAATACAGATATATTTAGAGGATTCTTTAACCAATGAAGATTTAGATAATATAGAGTACCAGATTAAGGACTTAGAAGGGGTATTATCGGTCGTATTTTTATCCAAGGAACAGGGATTGGAAATAATGAAGGAGGGGTGGGAGGAAGAAAGTTACTTGCTAGAAGGACTTGAGGAAAACCCCTTACAGAATTCCTATATAATCCAGTTAAGGGACATCAAATATGCGGAAGAAATAGTCCCCAGACTAAAGCTAATCAAGGGAGTCGACGATGTAAAATACTATCAGGATATAATAGACAAGCTATTAACCATAGCTAATTATATAAGATTTGTGGGTATTGGAGTAATAGGAGCACTGGTATTGATTTCAATTTTCATCATATCAAATACCATTAAAATAACTGTTAGCTCTAGAAAAAGAGAAATCAGTATAATGAAGTACGTAGGTGCAACAAATGGATATATAAGGGGACCATTTATAATTGAAGGGATTTTATTTGGGCTTATGGGTTCCATTTTGTCCATAGCAGTGATAAATTACGGTTACGAATATTTCTTCAAATCTGTAAACGACAAATTGTATCTTTTACTGACAGTGTATTTAGTATCGCCCTCCATGTTAATTAAGGATATAACCATAATTTTCATGTCAATAGGGGTTGGAATTGGAGCCTTAGGCAGTATAGTTTCATTAAAACGATTTTTAAACGTATAAGGGGGAAAAGCAATGTACAATAAGAGAAAGATTACATTTTTAGTTTTAGCATTAATTTTCGTTCTTAACTTTATTTATGTATATGCAGCGGACAGCGTAGACGATTTAAGAAGAAAACAGCAGACCATCGACAGCCAAATCAAGCAAAAATCTGACGAATTAAAATCCATAGAAAAGCAAACCAAGGATGTCACCAAGCAGATTGCAGACTTAGACAAGAAAATGGATAATGCGACAAATGAATTGAACCAGGTAGAAAAGGAAATTGAAGAACTAGGGTTAGATATTGAGAGGACAAGCCTTGAGCTAGATGAGGCTGAGGAAAATATCGACGACAAGCAGGATACCTTTAACAAGAGGTTGAGGGTCATGTACAAAACAGGCAATGTCGGATATTTAGAAGTATTGCTGGCCTCCTCCAACATAAAGGATTTTCTATCGAGAACGGATATGTTAAAATCCATAGCAAAGCATGACACAGAATTAATTAAGTATATGAAAGAACAAAGAGATACTATAGAACTGAAGAAAACAGAGCTAGAGTTGCAGAAAAAATCAATCGAGCTATCTAAGACCAAGCTGGAGGCCAGGAGAAGGGACTTGGCCAAGGTATCCAGGGAGAAAGAGGACCTCATGGGTAGGTTGGAAAAGGACCTAGTGGGCCTAGAGAAGGAAATTGATAAGTTTAATGAGGAAGCAAAGGAAATAGAAGCAGAGATAGTAAAAAGACAGAAAAACACAGGCCCTTATGTGGGTGGGATAATGGAGTGGCCAGTACCAGGTCATTCTAGAATTAGCTCTCCCTTTGGATACAGGATACACCCGATTTTGAAAACAAAGAAGTTACATACTGGTATTGATATACCAGCACCTACTGGAACAAAGATAGTGGCAGCAGCAGCAGGTACTGTAATATTCTCTGGAACCCTGGGGGGTTATGGCAAGGCGATTATGATTGAACATGGCGGCGGCATAGTCACCCTATATGGACACAACTCTGTATTGACAGTAAAGGAAGGCCAAGATGTAAAACGTGGGGATCAAATATCAAAGGCTGGTAGTACGGGTATGTCAACAGGACCTCACTGCCACTTTGAAGTAAGAGAAAATGGGGCATATGTGGACCCTATGCCATATCTAAAGGGGAATTAATCCCCTTTTTTTTTATGACCTAACCCATTTTGTACGACCAAAGGGAAGTACAAAATGTTGGTAGGTCAAACGCAACATTCGTTTCACTCATTCCTACACTCGTTTCACTCGTTACGCTGTCCGTTTTGTCAACAACTCGCGGAGCTCGTTGGACAAAAAGGCAATGAATGCCAAATCTGCTCGACCAAAGGGAGAGGACAGATTTGCAGCATGAAACTGCGGAAAATGACCTTGTCTAACCCATTTTGTACGACCAAAGGGAAGTACAAAATGAAATGACCTTTGTAATGTCAATATTTCAGTGGTATAATCGTATTATAAATTTAATACAATACATGTATAGCCAAAAAATATAGAGGTGAGGATATGACAAAAAAGAAAGTCATAGGGTTGATAATAATTGTAGTCCTTATAACGAATACAATAACCTTTGGATTGACAAATTTGCTAAGCATTAGATTTAATAACAAGGCCTTCATACCTAGGCTGGAATACGATAGGCTAAGGTCCGTATACAATCAATTTTCCAAGGTTATAGCCTTGGAGAAATATATAGATGATAATTACTTAAGAGATGTGGATAAAGGCAAGCTACTAGAGGGTCAGCTCAAGGGCCTAGTGCAGTCCCTGGGAGACCCTTACTCAAACTATATGACCGAAGATGAGTATAATTCCCTTATCGAACAAACCAGTGGTGTCTACGCTGGCATAGGTATAGTGGTAACTCCCGGGGAAGATAACCTAATTACAGTTGTATCGCCTATTGAGGGGACTCCTGGAGAGAGGGCAGGTATCAGAAGCGGAGACAAAATAATAAGTGTAGATGGAAAAGAATTTGCAGGGGAAAATATGGAAGATGCAGTAAAGGTAATGAAGGGCGACCCAAATACCCAGGTAATCCTTACCATTATGAGGAAGAACAGAAGTGGAGCGAATGAGATATTTGATTTAGAAATAACTAGGGAAATTATCAGGCTAATCACAGTAAAATCGAATATAATTGACGAGGATATAGGATATATAAAAATTGTATCCTTTGATGACCTGACCTATAAAGATTTTAAATCAGAACTAGATAAATTAGGCAGAAAAAATATAAAGGGCCTGATAATTGATTTAAGAAACAACCCCGGAGGTCTATTGGACGTCACAGCCCAGATAGCCGATGAATTGTTGGGGGAAGGGGATATTGTATATACTGAAACCAAGGACGGGAAGAGAGAGTACCTAAGGTCAAAGAAATCCATGGTAACCTATCCCTTGGCAGTCCTAGTAAATGAAGGCTCTGCCTCTGCATCAGAAATACTGGCGGGTGCGATCAAGGACCATGAGAGGGGAAGCTTAATAGGGACGACAACCTTTGGGAAAGGTGTGGTTCAGAGAATAAAGGATTTAGGAGACGGAACAGGCCTGAAGCTTACCATATCAGAGTACTTTACACCAAATGGAACTAATATCCATGGCATAGGGATAGAACCAGATATAGTCGTGGAACTACCAGAAGATGTGATGGAAATAGGGGTGGAGAATATAGAGGAAGACACCCAGCTAAGAAGGGCCATTGACGAGATTAAATTGAAAATTAAATAGCTTTTTAAAAGGAGAGTTTTTATGTATGGTTTATATCAGATTGTAGTTTTTACAATAATAGATATTTTAAATACTATGAGGTCTCCTTTTTTTATCTTAATTCTGGCTATTGTATATCTTCAGTACTATCAGGTTGAGAAGGGCGAAAATCAGATACTTGAATATAAGAAGCCAATTATCCTAAAATTGTTTACATCTACCTTGTTTGGCATATTGGGCGGAATAATAAGCACTGTATCCTTTATATACTTAGGGGTCGTAGCTATCCCCCAAGACTACCTATATGTCTTGTTTGTAGTCATCATCTTGTCATTCTTTGATACTAGATTTATTTGCTTTTCCTATGGAGCCTCCCTGGTGTCCTTGTCCAGCCTAATTTTTGGATATCCAAAGGTACATATCTCGCAAATGATGGCACTTGTGGCAGTTTTGCACCTGGTGGAGAGTATACTAATACTGCTTGATGGTTGGAGAAATAAGCAGCCAGGCTTTTTTCTTAAGGAAGACAGGATAATCAGTGGCTATAATATGAATAGGTTTTGGATTGTACCCTTCGTTATCTTCGCAGGAGACGGACTAATCCACCCCATAACCCTTATGGCAATACTGGGATACAGGGATTACTCAGTTTCAATATTTTCTAAGAGAAAGGCAGCAGAGACCTCATTTATGCTTTTTATATATAGCATTAGCCTCTTATATATCTCCAAAACAACAGATAAGCCCTATCTGGGGCCTATATTTGCCCTATTGGGCCATGAATACATTGTATTGCGCAATAGAATCAAGGAAAACAAAGCTGTTTTGGCAGTCATGGGGCTAAAAAAGGGAAATCCCTAGGTCAATTATGATCTAGGGATTTTGATTTTCATTTATCTTGTCTATATCAACTTCGTAAATCAAGTCCAACTTATTTTCCTCTGACGCCAAGGCTATATTCAAATACAGGAGCTTCTCATTCTCGTTGAAGAATACCCTGTTGCTGGTGGCAGTAATCATATCTATAGATTCTTTTTCGTCAGAAAGATATTTTAAAATTGTATAGTCGTCGTAATTCATGTTTTTATTTACATAGATGAGGTTTCCACTTGGGAGAACTTCAAAATTCATGATATTACCCTCAACTATATCGGTAATTCTTTTTTCCTCCAAATTATAGAGGTAGAGATAGTTTAAATCCTTCTTTTCATCCTTGCCAAGATAGGCAATTGTATTGTTGGAAACAAACTTGGGGTTAAAACCCTTTGCCACAATTTTAAATGTTTCCCAATCTTCTGTAAAAAGTATCTTTCTATTAGCTTCATCATTTATTCGTTCGGACATTAAAAAGGCCTGGCCTCTATTAACTATCCTATCGATGCTTCGCTCAAAACTTCCTATGAATTCAAGGTCATTTTCACCCAAATCATACCTATAAACTGTAGATAGCTCATGGTCACTTTCAATGAGGTAGAGGGAGTCTTTGCCCTTCCATGTCATCAGCCTCGGATTGAACTTTGACTCGCAGGAAATTTTGAAGGCCCTCTTGTCCTTGAGGGATATAATATATAGATTTGAATTATCTTCATTAGTTTCTAGCAAAGACACATGTGATTTATCCTCGTTAAACTTGGCAGATGATATTTTAAAGTCAGATGAAAACAGCATAAACTTATCCTTATCTAGGCCATCTCCATACCATAACTGTTCGCTAAACTTGTCTGATTCCTTGTCGTATCTAGCTCTCTTATATAAAAAGCTAGATTCTGAAGTAAAGTCGAGCACAAGACCCTGGTCAAAAGTAGTAGATATGGTGGACTTGTCAGACTGTAAGATTTCACCAGAATTGGCGTCAATTACAGTAGATAGGTTAATCAGGGGAGTCAAGTAGTCGTCCTTGTCTATGATTCCCTCATAGGACACTGTCCATAGGATGTCATCATTTTCCTTAAGCAAATTAAAGGAGGGCAATCTACTCGGAGAAATTTTGAAGTAGGCTTGAACCTTATTTATAACATCATTTATCCCAAATTTAATTTTAATGGGTTTATAATCGTCATATATTACACTAAATCTCAAATCATCTGAGTTTTTTAGCTTTAGTTTTTCCACTTCTAATATTATCTGGGGTACTGCTAGTCGGTGATTTTCACTTAGGGCAGTTCCCGATACATGGATAGCTACTTCACTTCCCCTTTTTACTATCCTATTTACATTGACGCTTGAATATTGGCCTAGACCCAATGAGGCCAATAGTTTAAGCTTATTATTTTTGGTAATTAATTCAACTGTAGGTTCTATAGATTGATAGCTTTTTGAATAAAGTATTTGTTCAACGTCGAACTTTATTTCTTCTTCCTCGAAACCTTCCTCACTGTAGAGTTCAGGGGGAAGGTCAGTATTCACATTACAGGCCGATAGAACTAAAGCAGTCAATAGCGATAAAATTAATAGGTAAACTAGTTTCATAGAGGTCGCCTCCCTAGGAATAGTTTACTATATTAATCCTCTTTCTTCAATATACTTTTTTATGATAGAATATTAGTAGGCCTACTATTGGAATTTATATAGTATAATATCTTTTGACAAAATCTTTTAATAATATATAATGTACCTATGAACAAATGTTCAAGCGAAGAGGTGTAGACATGAATAAGTTTAAAATAGAATCAAATTTCAAGCCCACTGGAGATCAGCCAGAGGCCATAGATAATTTGGTAGCAGGAATAGAGGGTAGTTTAAAGCATCAGGTACTTCTAGGAGTTACTGGTTCGGGGAAGACCTTTACCATGGCCAATATAGTGGAAAGAGTTCAAAAACCTACCCTGGTCATAGCCCACAACAAGACCCTAGCCTATCAGTTGGCATCTGAATTCAAGGAGTTTTTCCCCAACAATGCCGTGGAATACTTTGTCTCCTATTACGACTACTACCAGCCTGAGGCCTATGTACCTCAGTCTGATACCTATATAGAGAAGGACGCATCCATAAACGATGAAATAGATAAGCTAAGGCACTCCGCAACAGCGGCCTTATTTGAAAGAAAAGACGTGATTATCGTTGCATCTGTATCCTGCATATATGGACTTGGCGACCCCATTGACTATGAAAACCTAGTTGTATCCATTAGGCCCGGCATGGTCAAGGATAGGGACGAAATAATGAGAAAGCTAATAGATATACAGTATATTAGAAATGATATTAACTTTATCAGGGGCACCTTCAGGGTAAGGGGAGATGTGCTAGAGATATTTCCCGCCTCCTCAAGTGAAAATACCATTAGGGTAGAATTTTTTGGAGATGAAATAGATAGGATAGTCGAGGTAAATCATTTGACAGGGGAGATAATTGGACTCAGGAATCACGTATCTATTTTTCCCGCCTCCCACTATGCCACTACAGATGATAAAATAAAGAGGGCCATAGAGACCATTGAGGAAGAGTTGAAAGAGAGATTAAAGGAATTAAGGGACAAGGATAAGCTACTTGAGGCCCAGAGATTAGAGCAGAGGACCAGATACGATTTGGAGATGCTGGAGGAAATGGGATTTTGTCAAGGTATCGAAAACTACTCTAGGCACCTGAGCAATAGGCCTCCAGGAAGTAGGCCCTTTACCCTAATAGATTACTTCCCTGACGATTTTTTAATTATAATCGACGAGGCCCATGTGACTATACCGCAAATTAGGGCCATGTATGAGGGGGATAAGTCTAGGAAGACAAACCTAGTGGAGTATGGTTTTAGACTTCCATCTGCCCTAGACAACAGACCCTTAAAATTTGTCGAATTTGAATCCATAGTCAACCAAATCCTATATGTATCTGCCACACCGGGTGTATATGAGCTCCAGCACACTGAAAACACTGTAGAACAGATCATAAGGCCTACTGGCTTGCTGGATCCAGTCATTGAGGTCAGGCCAACCAAGCATCAAATAGACGACTTGGTAAATGAAATTAGAAATGTGGCTGAAAGGGAAGAAAGGGTTTTAGTTACCACCTTGACTAAAAAGATGGCTGAGGATTTGACCAATTATTTCAAAGAAATAGGGATTAAGGTAACCTATCTCCATTCCGATGTGGAAACCATTGAGAGAATGGAGATCATTAGGGACCTAAGGCTTGGCAAATACGATGTCTTAGTAGGGATAAACCTTCTAAGAGAGGGTCTGGATTTGCCAGAGGTTTCCCTAGTTGCCATATTAGACGCAGACAAGGAAGGTTTTTTAAGGTCAGAGACATCCTTAATCCAGACTACGGGCAGGGCCGCCAGAAATGTAATGGGCAAGGTAATAATGTATGCCGATACCATAACCAAGTCTATGGGAAAGGCCATAAGCGAAACCAATAGGAGGAGAAAGATACAAAATGACTACAACCAAGAACATAATATAGTGCCTCGTTCAATTATAAAGGGCGTCAGGGAAATCATAGAGGCCACTATGGTTGCAGAGGAAGAGGTGACCTATGAGGACACTTATACAAGAGAAGAGATAGAGGCTATGATAGGCGGATTAGAATCTGTCATGCTCAAGGCAGCAGAGGAATTAAATTTTGAAAAGGCAGCAGAACTTAGGGATAAGATGCTAGAGTTAAAAAGGAAATTAAAATAGAGGTGGAATAATGACAAAAGACGAGATAGTAATTCGAGGGGCAAGGGAGAACAACCTCAAGGATATTTCCTTGACCCTGCCAAGGAACAAATTTATAGTTTTTACAGGTCTTTCAGGCTCGGGAAAATCCTCCCTAGCCTTTGATACCATATATGCCGAAGGGCAAAGAAGATATGTAGAGAGCCTATCAAGCTATGCTAGGCAATTCTTAGGGCAGATGGATAAGCCAGATGTGGAATATATAGAGGGCCTATCCCCTTCCATATCCATAGACCAAAAGACAACATCCAAGAATCCAAGGTCCACAGTTGGTACAGTAACAGAAATCTACGATTATCTGAGATTACTGTATGCCAGAATAGGCACACCCTATTGTCCCAATTGCGGCAAGGAAATATCCAGCCAGACTGTAGAGCAAATGGTAGATAAGATAATGGAATTCGAAGAAGGAAGCAGAATTCAAATCCTAGCTCCCATAGTCAGGGGTAAAAAGGGCGAACACCTGAAGATTTTGGAAAACATAAAAAAAGAAGGTTATGTAAGGCTGCTGATAGATGACGAGATGTACGATATAGGAGATGAAATAAAGCTTGACAAGAATAAGAAGCACACCATTGAGGTGGTGGTAGATAGGATAGTAGTCAAGGAATCCATAGAGGGGAGGTTGGCAGACTCCTTGGAGACTGCCCTCAAACTTGGAGATGGGCTAGTAATCGCCCATGTCCTAGACAAGGAAAGGGTAATGTTTAGCGAAAAGCTTTCATGCCCGGACTGCAATATCTCCATGGAAGAATTGTCACCTAGGATGTTTTCTTTCAATAGCCCCTTTGGTGCCTGCCCTACCTGCAATGGATTGGGATTTTACAAGGAGATAGACAAGGACCTAGTCCTGCCAAACCTAAATCTCAGCATAGAGGAAGGGGGAATAGCACCCTTTGCATCCTCCAATGAATCTACCTACTATTTCCAGATATTTAAGACCCTGGCTGAGGAAAATGGCTTCTCAACAGATAGGCCTCTAAAGGAGGCTCCAGAAGGATTTATAGACGAAATACTTTATGGAACAGACAGGAAAATATCCTTTAAATTTACCAGCCATTTTGATGACGAGGGCATGAGGATTTACAATGGAAAATTTGAGGGGATAATCCCCAACCTTGAAAGAAGGTACCAGTCAACCAATTCCGACTATATGAGGAATAAGATCGACGAATATATGACTGAAAACCCCTGCCCCACTTGCAAGGGCAGGAGACTAAAAGACGAGGTCCTAGCAGTTAGGATAAATGGGCTAAATATTGCGGAATTAACGGATCTGTCCATTGTCAAGGCAATAGAATTCTTCGACGGCCTAGTCCTTACGGAAAAACAGCAGCTAATAGGACAGCAGGTCTTAAAGGAGATCAAGGAAAGGCTAAACTTTCTTAAAAATGTAGGTTTGGATTATTTAACCCTGTCTAGAATGGCCGGAACCTTGTCGGGTGGAGAATCCCAAAGAATTAGACTGGCTACTCAAATAGGTTCTAGCCTTGTGGGGGTAGTGTATGTCCTAGATGAACCCAGTATAGGGCTCCACCAAAGGGATAATTCAAAGCTACTTAAGACCCTTAGAAATTTGACGGACCTAGGCAATACCCTGATTGTAGTCGAGCACGACGAAGATACCATGTATGCAGCAGACCATATCGTAGACATTGGTCCTGGTGCGGGAATTCACGGCGGATATATTGTAGCAGAAGGTAGCGTGGAGGAAATAAAGGATAATCCCAAATCCATAACTGGCTCCTACCTATCCCACAGGCTTAAAATTGACATACCTAAAAAGCGGAGGGACTTAAATGGCAAGTGGGTAGAAATCATAGGCGCAGAGGAAAACAACTTGAAAAAAATCGATGTAAAAATCCCCCTAGGTGTATTTACCTGTGTCACAGGTGTATCTGGCTCAGGAAAATCGTCTTTGGTTAATCAAATACTATATAAATCCCTAGCTCAGAAGTTGAACAATTCCAAGATAAAGCCGGGAAAACACAAGGATATCTTGGGATTAGAGCATTTAGACAAGGTAATAGATATAGACCAGTCCCCTATTGGTAGGACCCCCAGGTCTAATCCAGCCACATATACTGGTGTATTTGACTATATAAGAGATGTATTTGCCATGACCCCCGAGGCAAAGATGAGGGGATATTTAAAGGGAAGATTTAGCTTCAATGTCAAGGGCGGAAGGTGCGAGGCCTGTAATGGCGACGGTATTCTAAAGGTAGAGATGCACTTTTTGCCAGATGTATATGTCCCCTGCGAGGTATGCAAGGGCAAGAGATACAATAGGGAAACCCTGCAGGTTAAATACAAGGGAAAGACCATATCCGACGTTTTAGACATGACAGTCGAGGAGGGAGTAGAGTTTTTCCAAAATATCCCCAGGATAAAAAGAAAACTAGATACCCTATTTGATGTAGGGCTGGGATATATAAAGATTGGGCAATCCTCAACAGAACTTTCAGGTGGAGAGGCCCAAAGGGTTAAACTGGCAACGGAATTGTCAAAGAGGTCGACGGGAAAGACCATCTATATACTAGACGAACCCACCACAGGACTCCATACTGCCGATATCCACAAATTGATAAATGTCTTAAATCAATTGGTCGAAGGGGGCAATACAGTCGTGGTCATAGAGCATAATTTAGATGTAATAAAGACGGCAGATTATATAATAGATTTAGGACCAGAAGGTGGAGACAAGGGAGGTACAGTAATAGGAACCGGGACCCCTGAGGAGATAGTCAAGGTCGAAAATTCCTATACGGGACAATTTTTAAAAAGAGTATTGTAAGGGCTAGCTTTGCTGGCTCTATACCTGAACACCATTATTGAGATTGATCTTTTATCCTTACAGCAGCCTAGGCATAATAAAAGAACCTAAGAAAGTAAAGTGTGTATAAGGGTATAATTCACAAAATTTAAAGTGGATTGTACCCCTAAGTTTTTGCAATACTTATGAT
>JBBAEY010000072.1:0-11364 GCA_041655755.1 Tissierellaceae bacterium | reverse complement strand
ACCTACAACTCCAGCATAAATATCGCCATCAGTTCGCTCGGCTATATCTTTGTATATATCAAATAGCTCCACATCGTTCCCTCCCTTGCACTTTTCATTATTTTAAAACAATACTTAACATTATATATATACGTATATTGAATTAAATTATTACAAGCTTAATAAAAAAACCTGCTATATTTAGCAGGTTACCAAAAACTATTTTCTCCTTGAACTATATCTTCCATTTCATGCTTCATGTCCCTAAGCATTAGATTGGTTACAGCATTTTTTACATCCTTTCCCTCATATAGGACATTGTATATTTCCCTAGTAATAGGCATTTCTATTCCATATTTCTTGGATAGGTTATAGGCGGATTTTGTAGTTTTAATGCCCTCTACAACCATGCCAATTTCCCTGATTGCATCTTCTACCTTGCTTCCTTGTCCAATCAATATACCTGCCCTTCTATTTCTACTGAGCATACTAGTACAGGTAACTATCAGGTCTCCAATACCTGACAAACCGGAAAACGTGCTGATCTTCGCACCCATCTTTTCACCCAACCTAGCCATCTCAAAGATTCCCCTAGTCATTAAGGCGGCCTTGGTATTGTCACCATAGCCTAGGCCATCTGATATACCTGCACCTAGGGCAATAATATTTTTTAAGGCTCCACCTAGTTCTACCCCTATTACATCAGGGTTTGTGTATACTCTAAAGCTAGGGGTAGTAAACAGGCCCTGTATAAACTCTGCTGTCTCCTTATCAATTGAGGCAGATACTGCAGTAGTAGGCATATTCTTTGCAACTTCTTCTGCATGGGAAGGTCCAGACAATACAGTATACTTATTCTCTGGTAAAAACTCTCCTACTATTTGAGAAATTCTCATTAGGCTATCATTTTCAATTCCCTTAGATACATTCACTATAATTTGTTCTGGCCTTATATAGTGACTAGAATTTTTAAGTACCTCCCTTATGCCATGGGTACCCATGGAAAATATCAGAACATCTTTCTTGAAAATACCCCTCTCTAAATCACTGGTCAGTTCCAGAGACTGTGGCAAAGGTGTGTCGGCCAGATATTTTTTATTCATTTTAACTTCCTTCATTTCAGCAATCTGCTCACTGTCCCTGGCCCACATTTCAACACTATATCCCTTATTAGTCAATAATATTGCCAAAGCAGAGCCCCAACTACCTCCACCTAATACTCCAACCCTTTCAGTCATTTGATACACCTACCTATTTATATTTTTATCTTATTTTCCACGCCCTTATACAGCCTTACTATATTCGCCCTATGTCGGATTATGGATAGGACCCCCAAAAACCAAATAGTATACCTTAGGTTTCTATCATCTGGAAAGAATGGCAAAAATGTTGAAAGTGGGGCTACTACCGAGGCTGTTAGGGAACCTAAGGAAACATATTTTGAAATTATTATAATAGCTACTCCAAGTATAAAACTAAACAAGCCTAGTTTCCAATTTAGCATGAATAGGACTCCCAAGGAAGTGGCTACACCTTTTCCACCCTTGAATTTTAAAAACACAGGGAAATTATGGCCTAAAACTACAAAAATGCTGGCAATATACCCACCCTGTAAACCCATGATTGCCTTGGCTAGAAGAAATGCTATAATCCCCTTGGCGACATCCATGAGCAGGGTCAGGGCACCAGCTTTTCTGCCAAGTACCCTCAGGGCATTGGTCGTGCCTAAATTTCCACTACCATGCTTTCTTATATCGATATTCTTAGATGCCTTACCCAATATATATGCAGAAGAAAAACAGCCTATAAGATAGGATAGAATAATTATCAATAAAATTTTCATCTGTTACGCTCCCTTTGCTTAAATTCAAAAATAATTGGCACACCTGCAAAACCAAAATGATTTCTTATTTGGTTTTCCAAATACCTTGAATATGAAAAATGCATTAACTCCTTGTCATTTATAAAAATTACAAATTTAGGCGGTCTTGCCGATGCCTGAGTTCCATAATATATCCTCAGCCGTCTTCCTTTTTCACTTGGAGGCTGATTCAAGAGCACTGCTTCGTTTATTATATCATTTAATACTCCTGTACTAATCCTTAGGCTATAGTTGTTATTTACAATATTTATCAGTTCCATTAGCCTATGAACTCTTTGACCTGTTAGAGCAGAAATAAATACCAAGGGTGCATAGGGTATAAATCCCAGGGTCTTTCTAATGCTCTTTTCAAAGTCCAAGTGTGTATTCGTCTCTTTTTTTACCAAATCCCACTTATTTACAGCAATTATTATTCCTTTCCCATTGTCGTGGGCATATCCAGCGATTTTTGTATCTTGTTCAGTAACTCCCTCTGTGGCATCTATTACCAGTACGCAAATGTCCGATCTATCCACAGCTGTCAGGGTCCTCACTACAGAATATCTTTCAATATTTTCATAGATACTTCGCTTTCTTCTCAAGCCAGCAGTATCTATAAACACATAGTCATTGCCATCAAAATCAAAATAAGTATCTATGGCATCCCTTGTAGTACCTGGAATATCTGTCACAATTACCCTTTCTTCCCCAAGGATATTATTTATTAGGGAAGATTTTCCCACATTTGGCTTACCAATAAAGGCAACCTTAATCAAGTCATCATTTATATCCGTATCCCTATTCTTTGGAAGATTATCCACAATTTCATCTAGCAAATCTCCAAGTCCAAGGCTTTGTTCTGCTGAAATAGCAATTGGCTCGCCGAGACCTAGTTCGTAAAACTCATATATATCTCCGGGAGTCTTGGGTGTGTCTATTTTATTACATGCAAGAAGGACCTTCTTACCTGATTTCCTTAATAAATTTCCTATTTCCCTATCTGTTGGGCTTAGACCTTCTATGCCATCTACGACAAAGAGTATAAGGTCAGCAGTGTCAACAGCAATGTCTACCTGTCTCCTAATATTTGTCATTATTATCTCTTCACTGTCCGGCTCCAATCCACCTGTATCTATAACTGTAAAATACTTGCCTAACCACTCTGCCTCAGCATAAATCCTGTCCCTAGTAACGCCGGGAGTATCCTCAGTAATGGCAATCCTTTTCCCAACTAGTTTATTAAATAGGGTTGATTTCCCCACATTGGGTCTTCCAACAATACATAATACAGCCCTTTCCATTCTTTATCCCTCAATTCTTTAATATATCAATCAGTTCTTTACCGTCTACCTTGGAGGGTATGATGGGAATACTTAACTTTCCAGCAAGGCCCTCTAGGCTATAA
This sequence comes from Tissierellaceae bacterium, assembly GCA_041655755.1. Classification (GTDB taxonomy): domain Bacteria; phylum Bacillota; class Clostridia; order Tissierellales; family Tissierellaceae; genus JAAYFT01. Next base: position 8,119 of record JBBAEY010000072.1, on the reverse strand, counting down.
TTATCTAAAAACACCTCTTCATCCCTCTTTAGCATTGATTTTGGTATAATTATGCCATCGTAATCCTTATAGCCTCTTAATTGGCCTAATAAATCCTGACCAGTGATTAACCCAGATACGGTAATTGTATGCCCAAAAAAGTTGTTGCTGATCGCTACTACCTTTAGTTCTAATCCCAGAAAGTGTCTACTAATCTTTTCAGCCAATCTTTCCATAAAATTAAATGCCAAGCTACCAGTGGCTAAAACATATCTTTTATTCTTGCTTATTGGACTACTTATCCTCCCTAGTTCCTCATCTATTTCGTCTTCAAAGGATCTAATGAGTCCAACTCCATTCTCTAATTGTGGAAAGCCCTCGTATTCGTGGGATTCTGGCAGTTCCCTATCTATTAAGGCAAAAAATTCATCTGATGCAAACACAAATCTGCTGCCCAGTCTTAATTGGAAATCTCTTTGCCTTTCATCGATTAATGCCAATAATTCTTTAGCAGAACCCTGGTCAAAGGGGTGGATTTTTTTGAGATTTTCCCTATACTTGGTTATGCCCACTGGAACTACAGCCACACTCTTTATAGAGGGGTATAACCTAGCTAAATCCTCCAAGGTCCTTTTCAGTTCATCCCCGTCATTTACTCCAGGTACCAATACTATTTGACAATTTATTTCCAGACTTGCCTCGCTAAATCTCTTGAGTATCTCATATACCTTGCCCGCATTTTTATTATTTAACATTTTTATTCGCAGCTCTGGATTTGTGGTATGGACACTGACATTAATAGGAGTCAATCTATAGTCAATTATTCTTTGTATTTCCTCATCGCTCATATTGGTCAAGGTTATAAAGTTGCCCTGCAAAAAAGATAGGCGAGAATCGTCATCTTTAAAATATAGGGTTTCCCTCATGTTTGGAGGTAACTGGTCTATAAAACAAAACATGCATTTATTTCTACAGGACTTTGCTCTGTCGATTAAAGGATTAGTAAAGGCAATTCCTAAATCTTCATCGTATTCTTTTTCTATCTCATATTCCCATATTTCCCCATCTGACTTTTCAATTCCTACAACTATAAATTCATCAGAAATCAAATATTTGTAATCTATGATGTCATTTATAGGTATGGAATTGACAGATAGCAAAATATCACCTACCCCTATTCCCAATTGGTCAGCTATGCTATCCTTCTCGATATTTTCAATTATATTTTTGTCTTCTCTATAGTTTCCTAATTCCATAATTACACCTCTTTAGCTTACATAAGCCTATTCTAATATAATATTATATATATGTAAAGATAAGCCTACAGTCAATTCTGTAGGCTTAGTTACAAAACTAATATAGTGGATGTTTATCGCATAAATCTTTTACCCTTTTCTCTATAGCTTGCCTGTCTTTGCTTTCATCCAATGCAAGGTTTATAATCTCTGCTATCTCCAACATTTCATCCTCTTTCATGCCTCTAGTTGTCATAGCCGGAGTTCCCACCCTTATTCCAGAGGTGATGAATGGGGATTCAGGGTCAAATGGTATGGTGTTTTTATTTGTCGCCACACCGACCTCTTCCAATAGTTCCTCTGCTTTTTTACCTGTAAGTCCCTTTGTTCTTACATCAATTAGGATTAGGTGATTGTCTGTTCCTCCAGAGACTAGTCTAAAGTTGTTTTTTACAAGTCCCTCCGCCAGAGCTTTGGCATTGCTAATAATCTGCTTTTGATAGTCCTTGAAATCATCTTGTAAAGCCTCTTCAAAAGCCACTGCTTTTGCTGCAATTATATGCATTAAAGGCCCACCCTGTATACCTGGGAATATGGCCTTATCTATGGCCTTGGCATATTCTTCCTTACATAGTATGGCTCCACCCCTTGGTCCTCTAAGAGTCTTGTGGGTAGTAGTGGTTACAAAGTCTGCATAGGGTACTGGATTAGGATGAAGACCCGCTGCTACCAAACCAGCAATATGTGCCATATCTACCATTAGGTATGCTCCAATTTCATCTGCGATTTCCTTAAATTTAGAAAAATCAATAATTCTCGGATATGCACTAGCCCCTGCCACAATCATCTTTGGTTTCTCTTTCAGGGCTATTTCTCTTACATTATCATAATCTATCATTTCAGTTTCTTTATCCACACCATAGGCAACGAAATTATAATAGCTACCAGAAATGTTTACTGGGCTTCCGTGGGTTAAATGGCCACCTTGAGATAGGTTCATACCCAAAACCTTGTCTCCCGGTTTCAAGACTGAGAAGTATACCCCAAGGTTGGCATTGGAGCCAGAATGGGGTTGTACATTGACATGGTCTGCACCAAATATCTTTTTCATTCTATCCCTAGCTAAATCCTCGACCTTATCTACTACCTCACAACCTCCATAATATCTCTTCCCGGGATATCCCTCTGCGTATTTATTTGTCAAATAGCTACCTGCTGCTTCTAAGACCTGTGTGCTTACAAAGTTTTCAGAAGCAATTAGCTCAATATGTCTTTTTTGTCTTTCATATTCCATTTCAATTAAGTCCATAAGCTCAGGATCAAATTTTGATAAACTTTCAAAATTCATATACTCTATCTCCTCTCCTTTGTGAATTAAGTACCCTAAGTAATTTTATCAATGGCAATTAAGCAAATTTATCTACATAAGATACAATAACATTATATAAGTATTTTATTCCATTTACAAGAATATTATTAAATAAGAAACCAGCGAAGAAAATGGTCCTAAGTGGAAACTTAGTTTTAATCGCTGGTGTATTATTTTTTTATAGAGAAAGATTTCCTGTATTGATTTAGAATTGTAAAAATCCTAAATAGCAGCCGCTATACTTTGGAATAAAAGCAAGCGAATTTGTAATCATTCCAAAGGAGGTCTATTTAGTGTATTTTACCATTAGTTCAACTAACTTGTTTAAATCTTCCTCTTCTGATTGTCCTTCTAGATACTCAGATAAGCATATATGCATGTAGTTTTCTAGTATCAGTCCACCTACACTATTTAAGGCAGCTCTGGCTGCAGATACCTGAATTAATATATCACCACAGAATTTTTCATCTTCCACCATCTTCTGGATACCCTTTATTTGACCTTCTACCCTTCTTAATCTTTTGATAACGGCTTGCCTATCAATCAAAATCCTCACTCCTATTTATAAAATTTTGGTCATTCTAATGAGATTTTTGTCGTTCTTTTCTATTCGCTTATCTATTATTTTTACCAAGAAAAATCCTACTGCCATAGATACTACCCCTGCTAAAAAACCTAGAGGTTCATAGTTAGCTACTCCTTGTCCCTTTAAGATGTGAATTCCAAGTAGTATCCCTGCAATTAAGAATGAAAATGGTACCATATAGACAATTAGTGCATATAGCAGTATGCCCCTAGATTCACCAACAATTTCAACGAAGTCTCCAACCTTGGCATTTAATTCATTGGGAATTAAAACTATTTGTCCATCAGTCTCACAGCTGCCACTGCAGCTATCACAACTTCCGCCTCACCCTGAAATTGCTTTTACTTCTATTTCAACTTTATTTTTAATGATTTTTCTTACAAATCCAACTTGTTCCATTATTCTCACCTCCTATAATCCTATATCCTTAACTACTTCAGATGCAATAATCAATCCTGCAACAGAAGGCACAAAAGCTACACTTCCTGGTATTGCCTTTCTTATTTTGCTATTTTCAAGGTTAATAGGCCTTGGTTCTTCCTCAGACCAAACAACCTTTAGGTCCTTGACATTTTTCTTTCTAAGCTCATTTCTCATAACCCTTGCCAGGGGACATACCTTAGTCGAGTAGATGTCTCCAAGCTTAAATCTAGTTGGATCCAACTTGTTACCTGCTCCCATAGAGCTAATAATTGGAATCTTGTGTTTTTTGCTCTCAACAATCAGGTCAACTTTAGAGGAGACCATGTCAATAGCATCGACAATATAGTCGTATTGGTGGGATAGGAGTAAATGTCTCGTGTTTTGGTCATACTTTTCCCTAAATACTGATACATTCACCTTGGGGTTTATATCCAGCAACCTATCCTTCATCACCTCGACCTTTGCCATACCTACAGTTTTCACCGTGGCATGGATTTGCCTATTTATATTACTTATATCTATTATATCATAATCTATTAAAAAAATGTTACCAATTCCTGTTCTAACTAATGCCTCGGCAACAAATGACCCAACACCGCCAACTCCAAAAATTGCGACCCTTGCTTGTCCCAGTTTTTCCATGTATTCTTTGCCTAATAATTGTTCTGTTCTAGAAAATGGCATTTATATATCCTTCTCCTAACTAATAGCTAACTATTTCAAATCAAGTTTTATGTGTATTTCATTTAATTGTTTATCAGAAACAAATGTAGGGGCTTCTGTCATCAGGCAGGTCGCCGACTGCGTCTTAGGAAAGGCTATTACGTCTCTTATATTGCTAGTGTTAGATAAAAGCATTATAAGCCTGTCAAATCCATAGGCAATTCCCCCATGGGGCGGCGTTCCGTATTTAAATGCCTCAAGCAAAAATCCAAACTTTTCCACTGCTTCATCTTCGCTAAAACCTAAGGCCTTAAACATTCTTTTTTGCAGCAATGAATTATTTATCCTTATACTGCCACCACCCATTTCATCTCCATTGATAACTATATCATAGGCCTTGGCCCTAACCTTTTCAGGACTTGTTTCCAATAAGTCTATATCCTCGTCCATAGGATGGGTAAATGGATGATGTTTGGCAACATATCTATCTTCATCTTGGTCAAATTCAAACAGAGGAAATTCTGTAATCCAGACTAGTTTTAAATCATTCGGATCTATAATTTCTAGCCTTCTGGCAATTTCGTTTCTTAGGTTACCTAGGCTATCGAATACAACAGGGGTCTTATCAGCGACAAAAAGTAAGAGGTCTCCTGCTTCTCCTCCCATTTTTTCCACTAGGGCAGAAAAGTCATCATCGCTAAAAAACTTTGCAATAGGAGATGTCACAGCCTCTTCTGTAATCTTAATCCAGGCCAAGCCTTTTGCTCCATAGGTCTTTGTATATTCCTCTAGGGAACTAATGTCTTTTCTAGTAAACCTATGGGCAAAACCTTTTATATTTATGCCTCTTACGGAACCAGAATCCTTAACTGCTGAGCTAAACACCTTAAATTCACTGTCCTTTACTATTTCAGAAACATCTACTAATTCAAAAGCAAACCTTAAATCCGGCTTATCTACGCCAAATCTTTCCATTGATTCAGTATATGTCATCCTTTTAATTGGCAGCTCTATTTCTATTCCCTTCAATTCCTTAAATATCTTGTAAAGCATTTTCTCATTTACAGAAATTATATCTTCAATATCAACAAAAGACATCTCTATGTCTATCTGTGTAAATTCCGGTTGCCTATTGGCCCTTAAATCTTCGTCCCTGAAACACTTGACAATTTGATAATACCTATCCATCCCTGACACCATCAAAAGCTGCTTCATTAATTGCGGTGACTGGGGGAGTGCATAAAACTCTCCTGGATTTACCCTGCTGGGTACAAGATAGTCCCTGGCCCCTTCAGGAGTTGGTTTTGTCAACATCGGAGTTTCAATTTCAATAAAATAGTTTTCATCTAAAAAATCTCTAACTACTTTTGCAGCCTTGGCCCTTAATTTTAGCCTATCCTGCATGGATGGCTTCCTCAGGTCAAGATATCTATATTTTAATCTCATAGTCTCTGAAACATTGTCATCATCTCGTATGTAAATAGGCGGGGTCTCCGATTCATCAAGGACCCTTAATTGGCTGGCCAAAACTTCTATTTGACCTGTGGGAATATCCTTGTTTATCGATTGCCTAATTCTAACTCTACCCTTTACAGCAAGAACATACTCGGACCTGATTTCTTCAGCCTTACTAAACAATTCATCTGATAGGCTATCATCGAATACAATTTGGCTAATACCGGTGGTATCCCTCAAATCTAAAAATATTATGGAACCAAGGTTTCTTTCTTTTTGTACCCAACCCATGAGTACGACCTCTTTGCCTTCGTGCTCTGGCCGCAATTCACCACACATCATAGTCCTACGTAAATTTCCCATCTTTTCTCCCATTCTAAAACCTCCTGTAAAATACGGTTTACCACTCATCATTCAAATTCCAAGGCGAGAGGTAAGCCTAATTATATTATTTCATAGTAGCTATAAATTCCTTATCATCCTTATTTATATGATTTGCCAGCCAATCGATAATGAGCAACTTGAGTTCATTTAAGGACTCCTCAGTTATTTTGTCGCTTTTAAAGTTCTTGTAAATTCTGTATACTTCTTCGACAAAGTAATTATGCTCTTTCCTGTGGCTCATAAAACTATCATAATGATTGTCTAGCATTACCTTTTCCTCTTCTGAAAAATGGCTAATCGTATAGTTCATTAAAAATACAAATACTCTTTCAATCTCTTCAGGGCTCGTTTCAGTTCCCAGATTAAATATTTCATTGGCCTTGTCAAATATGCTTTTATGCTGATTATCTATGACCTCAATACCTGTCTTTAAATCATCTGTCCACCACAACATAATTATCCCCCTTTTTAATCTTTTAATAGTTCTTCCTTTTTAGCTACTAATTCTTCTACTCTTCCTAGGTATTCCCTTAAATCCTTGAAATTTGGTATTCTTTCCAACCTATTTTCCCCAGGATAAAAAACCTTTGATACGGCACCCATACCTGCTCCTAAGATGGTCTCCTTTTCTTCCATCATGACAATATTATATATGCACTCACTGGAAGCCTTGGCATATCCGATATTCTCAAAGTTTCCAAGTATTTGTTTTTGTCTATACAGATAATAGGGTTTTAGCTTCATTTCCTCAGCATATCTGCTAGATTCCTTGAGCATATCCTCCACTAGCTTTTGATTTTCAATTGATTGCCTATCTATACTATTAAAAAACTTAGAACCTCTTTTTATTGAAAGGGTGTGTATGGTTATATTTTCTGGATCAAGTTTCCTTAGCTCCTTTAGGCTATGCCTAAGGTCGTCAATCCCCTCGCCCGGTAAGCCTACAATTAAATCCATATTGATTACCTTAAATCCATATCCTCTAGCCTGCCAATAAACCCTGATAATATCTTCTGCCTTGTGATTTCTGCCTATGGTTTTAAGGGTATTGTCTTTCATGGTTTGAGGGTTGATACTTATCCTTCTAATTTCATTGTCGTCTAGCATTTTTAGATATTCTTCGGTGATGGTATCAGGCCTTCCCGCCTCAACGGTAAATTCCCTAATACTGTCCTTCCCAAAACTTTCGTAGACTTCTTTAATTACCCTTTCAAGGTCCCTCACCGGTATAGCAGTCGGGGTACCACCCCCAATATAGACAGTATTAATTTTTTTGCCTTTCATCATTCCACTGATAGACCTAATTTCGAAAATCAACCTGTCTATGTAGCTTCCTATGTAGGTTTGATGCCCTTTCAAAGGTAGGGCTGGAAAGGAACAATAAAAACACCTTGTTGGACAAAAAGGTATACTTATATAGAGACTATACCTATCCTTATCCAAAGGATAGATGTACTTTCTCTGTCTCTGACTAATATCCAGGGCAAGCTTTGCCTTTTCCATATCTAGTCTATACTCTCCTGTCAATATATGGATTATTTCCTCATTCTCTATATTCTTATCCATTAACTCATGTATTATTTTAAGGGGACGAATACCTGTCAATATTCCCCATGGCAATTTTTGTCCACTAGTTTCAATGAGGCAATTAAATATGGATTTTTTTATAGCAATTTTTATATCTTTTTCAATGGAATATCTGTAAGTATTTAAATTTAATATGTTTTCTTTAGATTCATTTACTCGATGACCATCCTCGTACAACAATGCCTGAGCGTATAAGCCACCTTCATTATCTAGCAAAATACTATGCAAGAGATATCCATTATTCCTGTATTCTCCCATGTTTTCTATATAGTGAATTTCCTCCCATGGAAAAAACAACTTAAGCAATTCCTTAATTTCATTTGTCATCTTATAAGCTTCTGCTAAAAAAAAGATCACTTTATCACCTTATTTTTAAGATTTTAAAAATGGATTATTCAGCCTCTCATTGCCAATGGTCGAAGAAAGGCCATGTCCTGG
>JBBAEY010000071.1:0-11850 GCA_041655755.1 Tissierellaceae bacterium | reverse complement strand
AACTTACCCTCACCTCTAAAGTTTATAATAGTGTTTATAAAGAACATATTATGTATAATGGAATTTGTTGGGAAAAATTTGATAATTAAGGTGATTAATTAAATGCAAGCAATTATTTTAGCAGCAGGAATGGGTAAAAGACTAAAAGGTCTTACTTCTGATAAAACAAAGTGTATGGTTGAGGTAAATGGAATTACCTTAATAGAGAGAGTTATTAGACAATTAGAGAAATTTAACTTATCTAAAATAGTAATAGTAACTGGCTATGAAGCTCAAAAATTAGTTGAATTTGTAAATTCATTAGAATCTACCATTCCAATTGAGTATGTAGATAACCCAGATTACTCCACAACAAACAATATTTACTCTCTTTTTCTTGCCAAAAACTTTTTAGTAAAAGAAGACACTTTGCTATTAGAATCAGATCTAATATTTGAAGATGATGTATTAGCTACTTTAATAAATGATCCTAATGAAAACTTAGCTTTAGTTGCTAAATATGAGAGTTGGATGGATGGAACAGTTGTTACTTTAAATAAAGATGATTTTATAATTGATTTTCTTGGTAAAGATCAGTTTGATTTTGACGATGTCGATTCTTATTATAAAACAGTAAATATCTATAAATTTTCTAAAGAATTTTCTAAAAGTAACTACGTCCCATTTTTGGATGCTTATTGTAAAGCACTAGGACATAACGAGTATTACGAACAAGTTTTAAAAGTTATATCTATAGTTAATAACCCAATTATTAAAGCTAAAAGATTGAATACCCAAAAATGGTACGAAATTGATGATGCACAAGATTTAGATATTGCTTCAAGCTTGTTTAAAGAACCTATTGAAGATAAGTTAGTAGCTTTAACACAACGGTATGGAGGGTATTGGCGCTACCCTCAAATGATAGACTTTTGTTATTTAGTTAATCCTTATTTTCCACCAGAAAAAATGTATGCTGAACTTAGTGCAAATTTAAAAAGATTAGTTACTGACTACCCCTCTAGTCAAAAGGTTCAATCAATTTTAGCTGCCAATTATTTTGAAATAGAAGAAAAGCAAATTGCTGTTGGTAATGGTGCTGCAGAATTAATTAAATCATTACTTGGTTACTTAAAAGGTAATTATGGAGTAATTAGACCAACTTTTGAAGAGTATCCAAATAGACTTGATAAAGACAGAATAGTCACTTACACAGTTGATAATCCAAACTTTAGTTACAATGGGGACTCTATCATTTCCTTCTTTGATGGCAAAAACATAAATAACTTAGTTCTTATAAACCCTGATAACCCTAGTGGGAATTATTTAGGAAAAGAAGATGTTCTAAAACTTCTAGATTGGACAAAATCAAAAAATATTAAACTAATTTTAGATGAATCATTTATAGACTTTGCTGATAACGGCTTTGAAGAAAGCTTATTAGATCAAACTATTATTGAAGACAATCCCCATCTAATAGTTATTAAAAGTATCTCTAAATCATACGGAGTTCCTGGTTTCAGATTAGGAGTTTTATGCAGTAGCGATCTAGTTTTAGTTGATTACATAAAAAAGGATATTGCAATTTGGAACATAAATTCATTTGGAGAATTCTTCCTTCAAATAGCCCATAAATATAAATCCAGTTACATAAAAGCAATAAAGGATTTCAAAAAATCTAAAGCTAGCTTTATTGATAATTTGAAAGAGCTCGAATTTCTAAGAGTTATTCCAACTCAAGCTAACTATGTAATGTGTGAAGTTCTCGAACCTTTTAGTGCTAAACAAATTAGTTCTTACCTTCTTGATAAACACAATATCTTAATAAGAGATTTAACTGATAAAAATGGAATTAGAGGGCAGTATTTACGTATAGCAGTTAAAAAGGACGAAGAAAATACTTTACTAATTAGTGCTTTAAAGCAACTTAAGTAACCCGAAAGAATGTTAGGGTTTACTGTTTAATATTAAAGGTGATAAAGTTACGTCTATTATAATATTGCGAGAGATTAGGAGTTCTTATGCTTTTAGTTTTGTATAATATTTTTATAAAGCCAATAGAAATATTAATAGAATTTGTTTTTGTGTTTTTTCTAAAGCCATTTAATAATGTTGGTTTATCAATTATTGGGGTAAGTGTTTTTATTAGCTTAATCACTCTACCTCTATACCATATTGCAGAAAAAATTCAAAACAAAGAGCGCAATCAACGCCTGCTTTTAAAACCAGGAATTGATAGAATTAAAGCAACATTCAAGGGTGATGAGCAATACATGATTCTCAATACCTTTTATAAGCAAAACAACTATCACCCTATTTATGCTCTTAGAAACTCATTAAGCCTATTAATTCAAATCCCGTTTTTCATTGCTGCTTACCAGTTTTTGTCACATCTTACTATACTTAAAGGGCAAAGTTTTTTATTTATCTCTGATTTGGGTGTAAGTGATTCTTTTGCATCTTTAGGACCAGTAACTATCAATATTCTTCCTATATTGATGACGTTGATAAATTTAGGCTCAGCTATAGTCTACACTAAAGGCTTTCCTCTAAGAGATAGAATCCAAACTTTTGGAATCCCAATAGTATTTTTACTTTTATTATATAACTCTCCTGCTGGATTAGTATTTTATTGGACCTTGAATAATATTTTCTCATTGATAAAAAACATTGTATACAAAAGCAAAAAGCCCCTTTTTATTTTATACTTATTAGCTTTAGTTGGTACTTCTACCTTTGTAATATTCACCTTAATTAAAAGAAAAGAAATTGACTTTATAAAACAGTTAATTTTACTTTTAGGGGTTATATTTGTTGCTAGTGTCCCTATATTAATAAAAATGTTTAACTATATTGTTAATTTAGTACTTACTCCTACAAATATGAAGACAAAAACTAAAAATAAACTTTTTTCTCTTTCTGTTATTAGTTTATTTTTGATAGGCGGAGTTGTTATACCTATTAATTTAATTTCTTCCTCACCAATTGAATTCTCCTTTATTGAAAATGTTGCTCATCCACTAACCTACCTAATTCACACTGGATCTGTGTTTTTTGGTTTAATGGTGGTCTGGCCCATTATTATTTATTTTATCTCTTCTAATAAAGTTAAAACATTATTGTCTCTTTTAATGCCTATCGTTGTATTTACTAGTGTCATAAACACATTTATATTTGCAGGGAGTTACGGTGATATAGACAGTTTTTTGATTTTTGAAAATTCTTTTTTACTAAATCCTAATATTTTACAAACTATTGTCCCAATAATAATATTTTCTTTAGTAATATTAATTATTATTCTGTTCACTATTAAGAATGCTCAGCAAATATTAGCTAATTTACTAATCATTGTTATTATAACATCTTTGTTTAGTAGTACAGTTGCATACTTTAGAGTTAATAAAGAATTTAATGCTTATTCAAAAATTATCAACTTGGATAAAGCCTCTAGTGATAATTTTAACAATCCTATCAAACCTCTTATCAATCTAAGTAGTGAAGCAAAAAATGTAGTAGTCATTTTCCTAGATCGAGCCATAAGTTCTTTTTTCCCCATAATAATAGATCAATTTCCTTATCTTAAAGAAACATATAAAGGATTTACATATTACCCAAATACTCTTTCGCTAGGCATGTATACAATTTCAGGAGGCCCCCCAATAATGGGAGGATATGAATATAGCCCTGAAATGACTAACAAAAGGGATAAAAAAAAATTAGCTGATAAACACAATGAAGCAACTTTAGTATTGCCTGTCCTTTTTTCAGAATTAGGTTATAGAGCGTCTGTATTCAATCCACCACTCCCTAATTATTCTTGGACTGGAGATCTTTCTGTCTTTGACCCCTATGAAAACATAAATGCCTATGAGACAAAATTTAAAATGGTTGATCGTTATAAATCTGAACATAAAGATGATTTTGATTCTTCATTAATAGACCTGAATGAAATTATTTATAACAGGTTCCCTAGATATGTTTTTTTAAAAATGTCTATTCCAGTTTTAAGACCTCTAATATACGATGAAGGTAACTATTATTTGGCAACTAACAAATCTCCATTCTTAGAAAAACTAGACATTTTCTTAAGTCATTATACAGACTTATATTATTTACCTGAATTAACAAAAGTTGATGATGGCAAATCCTCTTTCATATTTTTTGACAATGAAACTCCTCACCGACCAGTTTACTTACAGGCCCCAGAATATAAACCAACAACAAATTTGACAAATACTTATAGCCCGTTACAAAATAATGCGCTATTTGGAACCTATGAGGAAGAAGTGTACCATGTGAATGTAGCATCTATTTTCGCAATAGGTAAATGGTTAGATTATTTGAAAGAACAAGGGGCCTATGATAACACAAGAATTATAATTGTGGCTGATCATGGAGACTACTTGTCTACCATCCCATTTGAAAGCTTTACACAAAGTAAATGGCGTGCTAGGTATCATCCGCTATTCTTGGTTAAAGATTTTGGAAGCCAAGAATTTAATATAGATGAAACATTTATGACTAATGCTGACGTCCCAATCATAGCAGCTGATGGTATTATTAACCCTCTTGTAAATCCATTCACAAAAGAAAATATGATTGACTGGGTTGATAAGGATAATGTGAAAGTTTTCAAAACCCCATGGCATATTAATGATAATAAAGGGAACAAGTTCCAATATGACCCTAAACTAAGTTTTACAGTGAAGGATAATATATTTGTTGAGTCTAACTGGGAATCTTTAGAGAATTAAAGGATTAAATAACTATGTTAATTTTATACATTGATCCAGGTACTGGAAGCATGCTCTTTTCTGTTGCTATTGGATTAGTAGCTATAGTCTACTTTGTTTTTAAAACATTGCTAATAAAGCTAAAATTTATTTTCACTGGAGGGAAAGGTAGTGCATCTAAAGGTCGCTACCCTTTAGTTATCTATTCTGAAGGTAAAAAGTATTGGAATATATTTAAGCCTATCTTAGATGCATTAGAAGATAGAGAATTTCCCACTGTCTTTTATACTTCGTCCAAAGATGATCCAATTTTTGAGCAAACCTATAAACATATAAATAGCGAGTTTATTGGTGAAGGAAATAAAGCTTTTATGAAGCTAAACTTCCTTGAAGCAGATGTTTGTTTAATGACAACCCCAGCTTTGGATGTTTTTCAATTAAAAAGGTCTAAAGGGGTAAAACACTATTCTCATATTTTACATGCTGTTACAGATGCAACTACCTATAGATTGTATGGCTTAGATTACTTTGATTCTGTTTTATTAACAGGAGAATTTCAAAAGAAGGATTTAAGATTATTAGAACAACAGAGAAATACTAAAGAGAAGGAACTAGTAGTAGTTGGCTCCACTTACTTAGATGTTTTAAAAGATAAAGTTAAATCTTTAAATAAAGACAAAAGTTCAAAGTTTACAGTGCTAGTAGCTCCCTCTTGGGGCAGTGGTGGAATTTTAAGTAGGTATGGTTCATCTTTATTGGACAAGTTAGTTGAAACAGGTTTTCATATTATAGTTAGGCCCCACCCCCAATCCAAAGACTCAGAAAAGGGCATATTAACTAAACTTGAAAATAGATATGAAGAAAGAACAAATTTTGAGTGGGATTATGATGCTGAAAACTTAAAATCTCTTAGTAGAGCAGATATTATGATCTCTGATTTTTCTGGTGTTATTTTTGACTATTCATTCTTATTTGATAAACCATTCTTATATGTAAATAATGATTTTGATCATCGACCTTATGACTCGTACGATTTGCCCCATCTTCCTTGGATATTTAGAGTTTTGCCTGAAATAGGGATTGAGTTAAAAGAAGAGCAATTTAGTAATATTAAAGAAGTAATAATAAGTGCTTCAGAAAGCTCTACTTTAAAAGAGAATAGAGATAAAGCTAAAGAGATTGCTTGGCAATATATTGGTGAAAGTGGAGAGAGGTGTACTGTATTTTTAGTCGAAAAAATTAAGGAACTTAATTACTAATAGTCAAACTTAGATGCTATTATATTGATTGTTGAACTATATTTTTATATCATGACTGTCATGTTAGGTTTAAAAGAAAATTTGAAAAGATTTATTTTTTTATCAATAGGTTACTCTATTACCATATTTACAAAGCTATTTTCACCCTTAGTACTGAAGAGTTCTAATTCTTCAATTCGAAATGTTTTTTCGTTTATATTTTTTGCACAAGGTAAATTCTTCTCAAAAGCAAAAAGAATACAATTAGCACTAATAAGTTTCAAAAAGTCTAGAGACATTGTTAATTGCTCTATTGTCAATAATAGGATAGTTTTCATAGCGTTTTATGGGAAAAGCTATTCTTGTTCACCAAAAGCAATTTATGAAGAGATATTAGATGATGATAGGTTCAAAGACTTTAAATTTATGTGGTTGTTTAAAGAGCCTAGCAAATATGCACACCTAACAAAAGAACCTCGGACAACAGTAGGTATTTATGGGCATTGGAGGGGATTGCAATACTTTAGAGAAGCTAAATATATAGTTACAAACTTTAGAACTAAACTGGAACTTATAAAATCACCAGAACAGGTATTATTGCAATGTTGGCACGGTACGCCATTAAAAAAGCTTGGCTTAGATATAAAAACTCCTATGATAGGAGCAAGATCAGAAATAGATGAAATGTATTTTACCTATGTGGTAGAAGGAAAAAAAATTGATTATTTCCTATCTCCATCGAAGTATGCTACAGAAAAATTTATATCTTCTTTTGGTTTAAATGTGGATGGGAATAAAATAATTGAAGAAGGATATCCAAGAAACGATTATTTGAAAACCTATCCAAAAAAAGATATAACAAAAATAAAGAACAAATTAAACATTCCTAATAGTAAAAAGGTTATTTTATATGCTCCAACCTGGCGAGATGATCAACATAAAGTTGGTAGAGGATTCCAATTTAAGTTGAATGTTAATTTAGATTTTTTGTGTAAGCACCTTTCAAAAAACTATGTATTATTATTAAGAACACACCAATTAGTTAGTAATGAATTGCAACTATCTGCCTATTCAGACTTTGTTTATGATGTTACAGATGTAGATGACATTAATGAACTTTATATCATCAGCGATATTCTTGTAACAGACTATTCAAGTGTGTTTTTTGACTTTGCAAACCTTAGGCGACCAATAGTTTTTTACATGCCCGATTTCGATAACTATAAAAATAATTTGAGAGACTTTTATTTACCAATTGAGGCGCTACCTGGCGAAATTACTAAAACAGAATCTGAACTTGTTAATGCATTAGAAAATTTAAAGAAAAACAAGGATAATATTCAATCTAGGTTAATAGAGTTTAACAAAGATTTTAATTATCTAGACGATGGAAATGCTGCGAAAAGGGTGATAGAAAAAGTATTTTTCCAATAAGGTAGATGTGAATTTTAATTAAATCTTATTGACTTCTTTATATATTTTATAATTTTTTTGCTAGAGTCTCCCTCTATAAAATCATATTTAATGGGAATAATATCCTCTTTTCTTCTCAGTATACTTATCACTTCATCCCAATTTTTAACAACTTCACCTATAGCGTCCTCTGAGAAATCCCCATAAACACCTACATCCTCATTTAAATAAAAGTCTAAATCTGGAGTCAAAAGTATAATTTTTCGTCCTGTTATTTTGAAATCAAACATTACACTCGAATAATCAGTGATTAAAATATCTGTTTTGTTAAAGATATCAAACACATTAGGAAATTCATTTGACCCAACAAATTTAATATTCTCATTTTCTATATTTTCATTTTTTAATCTCATAACAGGGTGAGGTCTAACTAAAAGTAGGTAGTTGTTCTCTACTAAGAAGTTAGAAAACTCATTAAATCCCTCAACACTAAATGGGTCGTACTGTATTTCATTGTAAAATCTAAGCGTTGGCATAAACGATATAACTAAATCATACCTTTCCACTATCTCATTTAATTTTTTATTTTGTTCTTTTGAGTAATAGGCATCCCACCTAGGATATCCAAAAGGCAAAACCTCTTTTGCTGTTGGAAATGCACTTTGAAATCTAGTTTGTGCTAATTCATCAGCACAAAACACTAAATCATACTTTCTCTTTAATGGGAAAATATAAGGACCATATCTATCGACAAAGGTAGTGAAAAAGCCCATACGATTTGCTTGTAAATCAACACCCTGATGTTTTAGTGGAGTTCCATGAGTTAACATCATTAACTTTGATCCACCACAAAAATAGGTGTTAGTATCACTTCCATCATGTGTTACAACGTGTACTTTAGCTCTCATAGATAATAAAGAGCCTTTTAAACTATAGCTTTTGTAGGCTTTAAAACCCTTCGACCTAACCTCATCAACTATCGTATTATCTTTTGAGAGCCAAATAGCTACAATTTCTGGGTGGTTTAAATTAACATATTCGAACAAATATTTTGAATTGTCAGCATAACGGTATCCTAACCACTCCCCAAAAACCCATAAATGTTTATTTTTAGGAACTAAGAAAGTGAGAAAGTATATGGGAATACCAATTAGTTCCTTTAAAAGCTTCTTTAGGTAATAAGTAGGTTTTATCATAATTAAAAATTTATTCCATTCTTAATTTTGGTTGTACTGACTTCAGGCGTTCTAGAAAGGTATAAGACCTCACAGTAATCTTTTAAAAAATCAAACTTACCTTTCCAGTCATCCCCCATAACAAATTTGTCAATATGGAATAATTTTATATCATCAACTTTTTGTTCCCAACTAACTTCGGGAATTACTAGATCTACATACCTAATTGCTTCTAAAAGCATCTTTCTTTTCTCATAACTAAAAAAACATTTTTTTCCTTTATTAGCATTGAAGTCATCAGTAGAGAGAGCTACTATCAGATAGTCGCCCTCTTTCTTAGCCCTTTTTAACAAATTGATATGGCCGTAATGCAATAAATCAAACGTCCCGTATGTTATTATTCTTTTCATTTTCTCCCTCTTATTTATTGCCATTAGTTTTTAAATATTTAACCCTTCAAATTTGTTTTATATCTTTTATTTTCAATTAGGATATTCCTAAGTTTCTAATAGCTGATAATTTAAGTCAAAACCATATTTAACCGAAGCATTTTAATAAATACTATTTCAGAGTCATCAATTTATTATACCTCAAGATAATAGTGAAAACATTCTTTATAAAATTCCCACAATTATGCATAATAAAAATTTTACAGAAATAGTATAATTAATCAACTTCAGATACCTTTTATTATAGACAAATTATAACTTACCTACCATATAGTTTTTCTTGTTTATGCTTATTTGCCAACATATGCATATTTTTGATGATACGGACAGTAGTTACTGAAAGCTGCGGACATTTGTTGGGCCAAATTTTCTAAAATATTACCATACTAAGGAACAGTTGTGTTGAGTTAATTTATAGTTCTCTTTTTCCTCTAAATTATTGTTTTCATTGCTTCTCAATGATGGTCCTTTTAATTCAATATTATAACTATTGTGAACGATTTTATACATAATGGCTTCATCATTAGTCAAATCTTTAACACTTCAATCCATTTATTAAGTGGGAGTTGATTAGTACTATTAGAGGTTTTTGTTTTACTTTTACCTTTATTCATTGTACTCTATATACAAATATCCATTAGTTTAAATGGACATTTTGTTTTGTGGTTTAATCATAATTATTATTCTTTGTAATTATGAAATTAACAATTATTAATAGGGAGATGGAGATTTAAAATGTTAAAAAAGAGTGTGCTTTTATTGTTCGTAGTTTTTTTAGTTTTTTCGATTGTTAGCTGTGATAATGGACAGGTAATACATCCAAAAAAAGAAGTAAATATTATGGCTACACTTGGTACTTTACCCACGCTGTATGCTGGTTTAATTGCACTTGATAGCCCTTTGACCACTTATATGTGGTACTCCAGGGGCGACACCTTTTCTGGCACAGAAAGCATGCCAGATAAAATCAAATTATCTAAAAATATTGGTTCAGATTTTAGTGTCAAGATTCAGGATGAATTTGTTGATATAATACATGAAGAGTTATCTAAAAATCCAAACGTTTTTTTTAACTTATTCTGTGATGATTTGAGAGTTCAATTTGCAATTACTGTAATGGATAAAGCAGGATTAGACGAAAATCAGTATTCTGTAACTTTACTTTCTGATGGAACTGGATCATATGATTTATTTAGCAGTAGATATTATAGTAGTGAGACAGGCTTTACAAACTATCTAGAAGATTATAACTCATGGCTTGATGCTAAAAGCAATCCATCAGGTGTGTCTGTTAGTGCGACAACACAACTAAAAAACAGCATGTATCCATTTGCTACAAAATACAAAAAAGATCAACATGAGTATAATTATTTTCTTCAGTGGCCAGAAGCTCTACAATCCCAAAACACTGATATTGAATTAATTATGCAAGAAAGTTTGTTGCATAAAAATGGCATTGTAAAAATGACACCGCAGACCTTGTTTGATAACTTGTCTGAATCCAACAAGCTTTTATTTCAATCTATGGTTGGGCTAGGAGGAGAATCTAAAGTTGAGTATGATGGATATTTTAAGTCAGAGAAGCCTGCTTTAATAATCTCAGGAACAAGTATTGGTGGTGAAGGTAGTAAAGACGATTTTGAAAGAGTAGTTAATGAGATTTTAGGAGATTACAACTCTTATAACGTATTTTTCAAGCCTCACCCTAGATTTGACCCAAATAACCCATCAGATGCTGAATATGATTATTTGACTGATAAAAAGGATTTTTTAGAAACAAACGAAATTACTATTTTAAAAGCAATGATGCCAATGGAATCTCTTTTATTCATATATTCTGATGTTAAAATAGGAGGGTATAGTAGTAGCTTATACATGTCTGCAAAAAAAGAACAACTTGAGTTCTTTATTGTTAATAACATAGATGAATTATCAGATCCACTACCATTCTTATACGCCCAAGGTCTCTTTGGAGCTGTAAAAACTTATGATAAAACTAAGTAAGTCACAATACTTACTGCTCAAAGTTAGACCTTTAGATTAGTATTTGTAAGCCGTTTCAATTATTTGAAATGGCTTATTTACTAGCAATCGTGAATAATCATTTTAAGTCTTTTAATATTTTTTCAAGTATCTATAATGAATGCATATTTAATTTGATTTAAATGCGTAGTGGGAATACCGTATAATAGATTCTTGATTTTAGTGCTTGAGAAATATTTGGTTCTAGGCAGGGAGCGAACTTCACAAATTTTAGATAGATTATCCAATTCACCTCCCCAATCGTAACCAATAGCAAATTCATCAATTTTGTATTTTTTTATATCATCAACTTCTTGCTTCCAATTATTTGCACATTCTTGCCACATGCGGACACGATTCCTGAAATACGCGGACTTTAAAAGCTAGTTTTGTTGAATTACGCGGACAGTGGTAAGCGTCAAATGACATCCTTACAATTATCTTACACTGAAACGACGTCGTTTCAATGTAAGTTTTCTACCTTTTACCCCTAAGAATGTAGGGCTCTGTCCTATTTGGATCTGGTTTTGCTAAAGCTCTTTGAGCTTTGAGAGAGGCAATTTCAATTTGATCTATGTTCCAGGGCAGTAGAGAGTCCCAATCTTGTGTAGTTTTGCACCCTGGTCCTTTTGCAAAGCAGTACCAAAGGTAATCATAAACATTAAGGGAGTTTGCTTTTGCTGTCTCTATTAAACTGTAATAAAGAGCAGAAGAGGCAGCACCATTAACAGTATTAGAGAATAGCCAATTCTTCCTCCCTATCGTAAATGGCCTTATGGCCAATTCAGCGTAATTGTTATGTGGCGAAGCCTCATAACAATCTACATAAGCAACCAAAGAG
>JBBAEY010000070.1:0-12113 GCA_041655755.1 Tissierellaceae bacterium | reverse complement strand
CCATTCACATATGCTGCTATTTACAGGGAAAAGTTACAGAATGACCCATTCATTAATGAATTAAATATTGGTGCTGGTGATTGTACTTTAGATTTCCGAAAATTGCATTTTGCTATTGCCAAACACATTATAGTATGACAAAATATTATTAATAGTAACCACATATAAACTTTATAAACTATATTGAAAAATAGAGATCTGTAAATTTTGAAGTAATTAATGTAGATACTTATTTTGATTTATTAAATTTAAGAGGAGGTATAGTGTGGCTAAACGAAAATTTTACGCAGTTAAAAGAGGTAAAGTTCCAGGCATATATCAAACGTGGGGACAAGCTGAAGAACAAGTTAAAGGTTTTTCAGGAGCGGAATATAAATCATTCCCAACATTTGAAGAGGCTGAAAATTATATTTCAAATAGAGAAGATGATATTGAATTAGACTTAGATGGAAAAGGTTATGATATTAATAAAGAAATAGAGAATGAAATAAGAAACCTTGATGAAGGAGAGGTAATTGCATTTGTAGATGGCAGTTATTCTCCTGATATAGATGGAAGAGAGAAATATGGATTTGGTGCTATCTTGTTTACCAAAGGGCATGAACAAAAACTATTCAAAGCTTATGTAAATCAAGAGTATATGGATTCTAGAAATGTAGCAGGTGAATTAAGTGGAGTTAAACAATCGATATTGTGGGCTATAGAAAATAATAAAAAAGAAATTATAATTTATTATGACTATGAAGGAATTGAAAAATGGGCAAAAAAAGAGTGGAAAGCGAATAAGAAAATTACAAAGGAATATACTAAATTTATTGACGAAAAATCTAAATTAATAAAAATAAATTTTGTGCATGCAAAAGCACATAGTGGAATAATATATAATGAGATTGCTGATGATTTAGCAAAAAGATCTTTATTATCTCATGGATATAAAGCTTATAATGATGGGTCTATATATTTTATAGGTTTTAGTTTAGAAGACTGGGTAAACATTATAGAAGAGGTATCGATAGAAAACAAAAAATATAATGAGGAAGAAATAACAAAACATATCACAAAACCAAGGGATTATTTAAGTAGAATAGAAGTTTCATATGTTAAAGATAAAATGGTGATTAATTGCTATAGTGGTGATAAATCATATGTTCAGGGAAAACAAAGTGTATTGTTTCAAAAAACAATATCTTATGCAATAGAAAAATTGCCAACAGAAAGTTCAGTTATAGAAACTTTAAATATTTATCATGCTTTATCGATAGAAGAAATAGAACTTGAGAATCAGTTAAACAATCTATTACCTAATTTTCCTAATAACATTCAGGACACAAAGCACTATAACAATATACTATCAGCTATATTCAATACAATGCTAGTAGGGTATATGCCAGATTATACATGTTTAATTACACCTATCTTTAGAGCTATGGATTATTATTTGCATAGGATATTAGGTGATAAATTAGGCAATAATACTGTAAGGAGTAATGGAAGCAATAATTTTACTTATTTCAACCGGGATAATAATGCTTCAAAGTACTATTATACTCCATCAAGAGGTAATGCAACGGATGATCAAATAGAATTTTTAAATGATTTATATAATTACTATAATAAAATACGACATCCGTATGCACATTGGTCAAAAGACTCAATTGATACTCCAGTAATTACTGATATGAATGTAGCGAGAGATTTAATTATGGAAGGCTTGCAACTTGTAAATAAATATTATATAATATTTTAACATCAAAAATTTTAATGAAAGGAGGATATTTTAAATGTACGATTATCTAATTAATAGTTTGGAAACAATTAAATTTGAAAAACTTATTACTTTGTTAGACTACGATAAGAAGCTTTCAGATGTTTTAAAGTCAATTAATTTATCCTCTTTAGAAGGTAAAACAATATTAGTTGATACTGCTTTAGTTTCAGGCATGAATAGATATAGATTTATTGAAAGTAAGGTAACTGATGAAGGTTATCTGAATTTAAACGAGTATAGATATGTTGATGTAGACTTAAATATATTAGAATTTGCGAACGATATAATAAGAAATAATCCTAATAAATTGAAAAATTCCATTTTAACAATTCCGCAAAAAAATAAAATAAATAATTGCCTATATTCTCTCGGTTAACAATTAGAGATACATTAATAAAACACCTAATGAAAATTGGGTGTTTTTTGTATCATACCCTTGACACGAGAGGGATCAGGGAAAACATTGTTGGCGCTAGCGATTATTGAGAGACTCCAAAGCCAAAATGAAAACTTGGTAGTTGAGATAATTGTTCCTACCATAGTCCTGCAAGGGCAATGGTATAATGAAATTCTAAAAAGAAGTAATTTACCTGAAACAATGATTGGCCGGTTAGGGGGAAGTTATGATGATGAGATAAATGAGAATAAAATGATATTGATATCTGTTTTGAAATCAGCATCGTATAAATTAGCAGATAAGATAAGTGAGGATATTGGCAAGGACTTGTTACTGGTGGTGGATGAATGTCACAAGGCAGGTGCCAAAGCCATTGGTATGGATAAGGCAAGGGAGGTAGCAGCTGGTATTGCTGGAATAAAGGGAATAGAGGGTGGTAGGTTTTATATAAACGAGTTTAAGAATATATTTGCCCCAATACAAACAGAGTTTGGGAACGATTATTTATATTTAGGGAAAATAGGATTGGACAAGTGGTTCCCTAAGCCTTAAAATTAAAAATAGGTTTCAGTATATCAATAATATCAACTGTATCTCCTACTTTGGATAATATCTCATCTATAGACTTGTAAGCGAAAGGTGCTTCATCTAGGGTGGTTTCTTTTACTGATGATGTGTATATACCTTGCATAGATTTCAAATAATCATTCATCCTGATAGTTTCTTTCGCTTCCCCTCGGCTCATTAGTCTTCCTGCTCCATGTGGTGCTGAATAGTTCCACTCAGGGTTTCCTTTACCCCTAGCTAGTATAGAGCCATCCCTCATATTTATTGGTATGATTACTAGTTCTCCTTCATGTGCAGAAATTGCACCTTTTCTTAATATGCCGTCCTCAAAGTTAATATAATTATGGACTGTATGAAAGTGGGGGAAGCTATTTAAAGATCTATTAAATAAATTTTGTAGTATAATATCTGCCATAACTTCGCGATTTATCTTTGCATATTTCTGACAAATATTCATATCATGTAAATACATTTCCTTGCTTTTACCCACAAGATAACATAGATCTTTTGGATATTTCAGGTCCCTTTTATTTTCTTTCTTCAGTTTATTCAACGCTTTACCTATATCCCTATGTTTGCCTTTAGACCTATATTCCTCAATGATCTCATTCTTTTTAGCCAGGTAATCTATATCATTTCTGATGGATTCTACTGCAATATTTTGATAATATTTAGCTACTTGATTGCCTAAATTTCTACTTCCAGAATGAATTACCAAAAATTTATTATCTTTTGAATCTATATTTACTTCTATGAAATGGTTCCCGCCACCAAGGCTACCTATACCCCTTTCTATTCTTCTAGTATCTTTTAATTCTCTAAGGCAATGCAGGTCCCTTAATTTATCGAACCGATATTTTATTTCCTTCTGCACATTAAATCCAGCAGGTATATTTTGATATATAATTTTGTCTAATATTTCTAAATTTATATCAACTTTACCTAGCTCCACTGTGAGTATTCCACACCCAATATCCACCCCCACTAAGTTTGGTACTAGCTCTTCACCTAAATCTGTAGTAAAGCCTATAGTGATGCCGACCCCCAGGTGCACATCGGGCATTATTCTGATCTTCCTACCCTTTGAATAGTCTTGATTTAAATAACTTGTTATTTGGGAGATAGCACCGGGATCAACATTATCTGTAAATACCATGGCTGTATTATATTTGCCTTCTATCTTAATCATAAATTCTCTCCTTTCCAATTAATGCCTTTACTGCTTCTCAAAACCTAGTTCTTGTCTTATTCAAGCTTTTAATATAATTATACCTTTTTTTCTGTAAAATTTCATGGTTAAAGTAAAATCGTTAATGCTATAGTTACTAACCCTTTAAATTATCTTGTTTTTTATCTTAAAACTGGGGTAAAAATCTTATAGTCAAGAATGATTGAAGGGAGAGGACATAAGGATGCAAAACAAATTGAAGAAAACTATTTCACTTATGC
This sequence comes from Tissierellaceae bacterium, assembly GCA_041655755.1. GTDB lineage: Bacteria > Bacillota > Clostridia > Tissierellales > Tissierellaceae > JAAYFT01. Next base: position 7,932 of record JBBAEY010000070.1, on the reverse strand, counting down.
TTATAATAACCATGGTAGTAGGTTTTTTTCCGCTGACTAGCCAGGCTATAAATTATGGTGAAATGAGTAGTTGGGCCTATGAAGAGGTGACCCTAGCTATAAGTAATAACTTAATAGGGTCCAGGCTCCAAAAGAACTATAAGGATGACATTATCCGTCAGGACTTTGCCACACTAGTAGTTAGTATAATAGAAGCAACTGAAGAAAAATCCATAGACCAGGTAATCATAGATAAAATAGGTAGAAGCCTCAATCAAGTAGTGCTGGAAAACCCTTTCATTGATACAAATGATAAGAATGTTATAGCTGCCTATTCCCTAGGCATAATCAATGGGATAAGCCAGAAACAATTTGCCCCCAAGGATAAGATATCAAGAGAGCAGGCGGCAGCCCTCCTGACCAGGACTGCAAGTTTTTTAGGAGAAGACACGGAAGTTTCAAGCTATAAATTTGCAGATAACTCTAGTATAGCTAGCTTTGCCAAAGACGATATAGCCTATGTATCCCAAAAAGGAATAATGCAGGGGATTGGCAACAACAGCTTTGCACCAAAGGCAAACTACAGTCGGGAACAGGCCTATATAACTATAAATAGATTATATAGTATTGTAAAAAAGGATAGAAATAAGGACATTTCTTATGAAGCAGATCTACCAGTAAAAGCGGAATTTGTCCTACAATCCATCTATATTGGACAAGCAGAGGACAAACTTATTTCACACCTAGGTCTACCCAGTAGGAAGGACCTGAGTGAATACGGTTTTTATTGGTATATCTACAATGGGAATTATAAAAACTATATTCAGGTTGGAGTGAAAAACAAGAAGGTCGTTGCCATCTATACCAATGCTGACAATTGGATTTCCAAGCAGGGACTAAAGATAGGGAGTCCTAGGCAGGATGTGGAGAAAATCCTGGGCACAATTGTAAGAGAAGATAGAAAAGATGAAATTGCTACATTTCTTGTAGATAATAGCTATGTAAGGGCCTATTTTGATATTTACAAGGACCAAGCATTGACAGCCCTACTAATAATTGATAAAAAGACAGCAGACAATTTTACAAATTACTATGCTAGTTATAGCCAGGACTTAAGGAATGGTTTTGAATATCAAATGCTGGACCTGGTTAATGCAATCAGGGTTAGGGAGGGTTTGCATCCATTAGATTGGAGCGAGTTATCTAAGATATCTTCTAGAAAACATAGCCAGGATATGGCAGACAATGACTATTTTGAGCATAACAGTCAGGATGGAACCACTCCTTTTGAGAGGATGAAGAAGGAAGGTATAATTTATAATTATGCGGGAGAAAACATATCAGCAGGTTATCCCAATCCCATAGAGTCCCACCAGGGCTTACTCAACTCTTATGGGCATAGGGTCAATATACTATCAGAAAACTTTAAAAAACTGGGAGTAGGAGTTGGCTACGGAAAAGATAGTTATTATAAGTACTATTACACACAAAACTTTTATTCTGAGAGATAAGAAGAAAGCATGACGCAAGCCCAAATAAACATCGCATATTTATAATTAAGAGTCTTGGAAGCCTTGAAGACAAGGGAACCAGGGCTTTTTTATTTTCTAAAACAGGTGAAGAATCAATAGAGGTATTAGACAATTGATTGACTAAAGGAAATCAATATAAAGTCGGGGAAAAATTTTGTTTTTCCTGATTCGACAACCATTGATTTAATAGGTCATGGGGCTAGGATTGCAGGGAGTAAGACCTTGGATAGGTCTTGGACTGTGATATTGATAAAGCTAATAGTATTCTACTTGCCTATAAAAAATATCTATTAGAGAAGTAGGCAAATAACTAGTATAATGAAATCGTATCAAAAGAATAAGAATGTTAAAAGGATTTAGAAAGGAGACAAGAAATTGAATAAAAGAATAATTTCATTTTTACTAGTATTGGTGTTGGGCCTTAGTTTAACTGCCTGTAATGGCAAGACACTAGATAACTCAAGTAGCAATCTACCATTAAAAGTAATCGTTGCCCATGGCGGAGTAGAAAAGATATTTGGTGAATTTAGTGAAAAGACAGGGATTAAAGTAGAGTTTATTGATATGTCATCAGGAGAGGCCCTGGCAAGATTAGAAGCAGAAGGTGGGACACCAGTGGCAGACGTTTGGTTTGGTGGGGGATTGGATAGCTTTATTGCTGCCAAGGACAAGGGATTATTAGAACAATATGTTTCACCGGAGACAGAGACCATGAAGGAAGCCTATAAGGATAAGGATGGTTATTGGACGGGGATGTCCCTTGTGACTGCAGGTTTTCTAGTAAACAACGATGTATTAAAGGAAAAAGGGTTAGAAGTTCCCCTTTCATGGTCAGATTTGATAAAGCCAGAATATAAGGACGAGGTACTAATGTCTGACCCATCAATTTCAGGTACGAATTACGCTGTAATAAACAGCATTCTGCAAGTGCAGGGTGAAGAAAAGGGCTGGGACTATCTAAAAGCCTTGGCTGAGAATGTACCTTTTTTTGCACAAAGGGGAGGGGAACCACCAAATAAGGTTGCAGCAGGTGAAATCGCAGTAGGTATTATTCCCATGAGTGGTGAATATGTGACTTTAGACCAGATTGCACCAGTAACGGCTATATATCCTAGTGATGGAATACCGTGGGTACCAGCAGGACTAGCAATTTTCAAAAACTCAGAAAATTTGGAAGGAGCAAAGGTTTTTGTTGACTGGGCCTTGTCTATTGAGGGGCAAGAAATAATAAGAGATGCTGATCCAAGAGTAATGGGTAGACCAGAGGTTTCTGTTCCCAAAGAAATGCAGGATTTAAATCTAGAGAATTTAATGGATGTAGACATACTGCTATACGGACAACAAAGAGAAAACATATTAAATATATGGGAAGCCAAGGTTGCTAAGTAGGATGTTTCATAAAAAGCAAGGGAGGATATCTATGAAAATAGATATCCCAATATTTAATGTAGTAGATAGATTACTTATGGTAATTACCATTTTAGCTACCCTCGTTTTTATACTTTGGCCGGTAGCATCTGTCATAGGCAGGAGTCTTATATTTGAAGGAGGATTATCCTTTAAAGAATATAGTGATTTGTTTAGGCAAAATATTAGGCTATTAATTAATAGCCTAAAGGTTTCTTCTTTAACAACAGTTATTACCATGTTTTTTTCTATTAGCATAGCACTATATGAAAGATATTCCACTAATAAGATAAAGAAAATTATTTTGCCATTATTATTTTTGACTATGATTTCGCCACCTTTTGTGTCATCCCTAGCCTATATAAATCTATTTGGTCGTAGGGGTTTTATCACATATAGGATTTTAAAATTGGCTATAAATCCCTATGGATGGCATGGGGTGGTTCTTATGCAGTCCTTAGGTGAAATATCCTTAATATCAATACTTATGATAGGAGTAATAGAAGGTATAGATAAGAATTTGATAAATGCGTCCCGAGATTTAGGGTCAGACTCTACCGAAGCCATAAGGAGGGTGGTACTACCCCTTGCAAAATCAGGAATCTTGGCAGCCTTATTTATTACCTTTGTTAAGTCCCTAGCAGACTTTGGGACTCCAATTATAATAGGTGGGAACTTTAAAACTTTAGCGACAGAGTCCTACTTGACTGTCATAGGAAGATCCAATCTTTCAAGGGCTTCGGCAATGAGTGTACTAATATTGATTCCTTCATTAATTATCTTTAGTTTTTACAAGTATCATATGGAGGAACTCCAGGTTCTAAATAAGCCAGGGTCCAAGGCCTTTGAATCTGGTGAGGCTGGTTTGAAGCTCACCAAAAAACTCAATATATTGTTTGGTATTATTAGTTGGTTTTTTATTGCAGTAATGCTATTGCAATATATAACTATCTTTATTTCTGCAATTACTTATTTTAATGGTGAGAAATATATTTTCACCCTAAAACATATTGCGTCAATGAAAGGTGGATTATGGAAAAGCTTTTTTAGAAGTATTAGATATTCTTTTATAGCAGCTATTAGTACAGGAATTTTGGGCTTACTATTAGCCTATTATATTGAAAGAAGAAAGTTTAAAGGATCGAGGATTGTCGATTATATTGCCACCTTACCCTATATCCTACCTGGGACATTTTTTGGGATAGGTTATATTTTGGCCTTTAACAAGAGACCATTAAAGCTGACGGGGACAGTAGCAATTGTCTTGTTAAACTATATATTTAGACAAATACCAATAGCTACTAAGGCGGGTTCTGCTGCCCTACTAAATCTTAGCGAAGAAATAGAAAATGCAGCAAAAGATTTAGGAGTAGAGAGGATATTTATCATGAAGGATATTGTTTTTCCCTTGCTTAGACCTGCTTTTTTAATTATCTTTATCAATACATTTACGACAACAATGACCAGCGTTGGTTCTATAATATTTATAATTTCACCGGGGGCTAAGGTTGCTACTGTTGAGATGTTCAATGCCTTGAGGGATGGATATTATGGAACGGGAGCAGTAATTGCAAATTTAATTGTTTTTTCAACTTTAATAATAAATATGCTTTTTTCAAAGATAATACTTGGAAAAGCAAATAGTCAAGGTGATAAATATGTATCTGCAACTTAGAAACTTATCAAAAAAATTTGGGAACTTAATCGCTGTAAAGGATATGAGTATTTCTATTGACAGGGGAGAATTGGTATCCCTCCTAGGTCCTAGTGGTTGTGGAAAAACAACTACATTGAAATTAGTAGGAGGATTTTTGTTGCCCAATAGTGGTGATGTTGTCCTTGAGGGAATCAATATTACCAATATGGAACCAGAAAAGAGGCCTGTAACGACAGTGTTTCAGAGTTATGCCCTATTTCCTCATATGAATGTATATGAAAACATCGGTTATGGATTAAAATACAATAAGAAATATACGAGGAAAGAAAAGAAAGAAGAAATAGAAAGGATAATTGAAATAGTAGGGCTAAAGGACTTTGTTAATCAAAATATAACTAGATTAAGTGGTGGACAACAACAAAGAGTCGCCTTGGCCAGAGCCTTAATATTAAATCCAAAGGTTTTATTACTAGATGAACCCTTCAGTAATCTAGATGCAAAATTAAGGATTAAGATGAGGAATGAAATAAAAGAATTACAAAAGAAAATAGGGATTACAATGATCTTCGTAACCCACGATCAGGAAGAGGCCCTTAGTATTTCAGATAGGATTGTAATAATGAATAATGGAATAATTGAACAAATAGGAACTCCCAAGGAAGTATATAACTTCCCCGAAAATCAGTTTGTCGCAGATTTTATTGGAAGGGTGAATATTATAGAAAGACATGGAGATTTACTACTTGTAAGACCAGAAAACATAGATATTATCGAGGAAGATACTGGGTATAGGGGGCAAATAGTTCAAAAACTTTATATGGGCCCCTATACAACTTATTTCATAGAAAGAGAAGACCATGTCATTCAGGCAGATATATCAAATGCCCTGGATAAGGACTGGGGTATTAATGAATATGTTAATATGAAGCTTATCAAGACCGTATTAAAAAGCAAGAGCAAAGATAATTAAGAGAGGGGAAAAATATGAAAATTGATTGCCATATACATGAAGATAAGTACTCTTCTGATAGCAAATTAGACTTATATGAGGCAATAAAAGAAGCCAAAAACCTGGGGCTAGATGGAATTTGTATTACGAATCATGATAATAATTTGCTGAATAAAGAAATAGGAAATTCAGCTGTAATAGATGGTGTACTGGTGATTGTAGGGGCAGAGATATTGACTTTTGAAGGAGATATTTTGACCTTTGGATTAAAAAAGATACCAGATAAAATGATTAAGGCCGAGGAGCTTTTAGGGTTAGTTAAGGATAGTGAAGGTGTTGCAATCGCAGCCCATCCTTTTAGAGATAACAATAGGGGCATAGAAGATAATATGATAAGGCTATCTCATCTACTTTCTGCTGTTGAGGCTTTTAACGGAAGCACTAAATATGAGCACAACATGCAAGCATTTAATTTGGCCAATGAGCTAAAGCTCCCAACTATAGGAGCAAGTGATGCCCATAGCCTGGATAGGGTAGGAATATTTGCCACGCAGTTCAAGTCTAGTATAAGGGATGATTTAGACTTCATTGAGGCAATAAAATCGGGGGACTATTATCCAATAATGAGGACAGATGAAAAGGAAAAAAGCAAATATATAAGATGCAGTTAGTTCTTTAGTTTGATTAAGGGACGAAGGTTTTTGAGATTTTTATGGAATTAATATTCAGGATGTCACGATATTAACAAGCCTGATTATTTTCTAGAAATAGGGGTATTAAATAAAGTGTAAATAATTAAATAAACACCTTATGAAAGGATGATTATATGAAGGCCAAGGTTGATAGGGACGAGTGTATTGGATGCGGACTATGTTCCAGTATATGTCCAGAAGTATTTGAAATGGATGATGAGAACATAGCCACAGTCATTGCGGATCCAGTTCCATCAGGTCAAGAGGATAGTGCTAGAGATGCAGAAAACTCCTGCCCAACAGGAGCAATAAGCATAGAGGAATAGTTTAGAAGAGGTATAAGACCTCTTCTTTTTATTTGGGGACTAAGACAATTAGGGTCTTGCCTACTAATATAGATATTTTACTGTAACTTTTCCAGATAAAGTGGTAAAATGTCCCTAATGGGCACTTGTCAGGAAAGTGGACCATAGTAATTTTAGGGAGTGAATGGTATGAGAATAGAAAAAGTTAGCATCATTGGTATGGGGGCACTGGGTACCTTATTCGGCGGCTTTCTAACCAAAAAATTGGGCAAGGAAAATGTAGAATTTATAGTCAACAAGGAGAGGAAGGAGAGATTTCAGAGCCTGGGCCTTACCAGCAATGGCGAAATTTGTGATTTTAACCTTGTGGACGAGGCAGAGAAAGGGGAGGCTGCAGACCTTTTGATATTTGCCGTAAAGGGAGTAGACTTAGATAGTGCAATAGCTTCTGCCAAAAACAAGGTTGCAGATAATACAATTATTATTTCCCTCCTAAATGGAATATCCAGTGAGGAGGCCATTGGAAATGCCTATGGTGGGGACAAGATTGTATACACTGTAGCCCAAGGCATGGATGCAGTCAAGCTAGGGAACCAGTTCACATATACAAATATGGGGGAACTTTGCATTGGGATTATAGATAGGAATCCAGATATGGAAATGAAGTTAAATGCTGTGATAGAGCTATTTGATAGGACAGGGCTTCCCTATACCCTAGAGGATAATATTGAGCACAGGCTTTGGAGTAAATTCATGCTCAATGTTGGGGTAAACCAGGTAGTGATGATTTATGAGGGTAGCTATAGCACTATACAGGAGCCGGGAGAGGCTAGGGATATGATGATAGGTGCCATGAGAGAGGCCCTAGTACTGGCCAATAAGGAGGGCATAAATGTCACAGAAGGGGATCTGGAAGGCTATGTAAAGCTAATGGACTCACTGGATCCCGATGGTATGCCATCCATGAGACAGGACGGCATTGCAGGGAGGGAAACGGAGGTCGAAATGTTTGCAGGTACTGTACTTAAACTGGGACAAAAGCACGATATAGCAACTCCAATAAATAAAAAGATATATGAGAAAATAAAGGCATATTAAAATTACCTATCACAAGAATTAAACCACCTTATCCCTAGGTGGTTTTTTATGCCTTAATATCCTGTAAAAGTAAAATCCAAGGTCCTTAGACACTTGGATTTTACAAGGATTAAAATGAGACTTCAGTATTTAGCTACACAGCATCTTTTCCAGATACTTATATATGATTTGGGATGTTTTTACTACTGTTTCCAAATCCACGTATTCGTCACCACTGTGGAAGTTTTCGCCATAGGCACCAAAGATTATGGCCGGTGCATTTAATCTAGAACCCAGATAGTTGAAGTCGCCAATGCTGCGAAAATATGAAAGA
>JBBAEY010000069.1:0-12181 GCA_041655755.1 Tissierellaceae bacterium | reverse complement strand
CTGGATTAGTCCCGTCGCTTAGGGTATCTCCCGTAGATGTATCCTTTAGCCCTACTGCTGCTGCTATATCACCTGCAAACACCTCATCTACTTCTTCTCTCTTGTTTGCATGCATAAGGAGTATTCTCCCTATTCTTTCTTTTTTGCCTTTAGATGTATTTAGTACATAACTTCCTGATTTAAGACTTCCCGAATAAACTCTAAAATATGCAAGTTTTCCTACAAAAGGATCTGTAACTATTTTAAATGCTAATGCTGAAAAAGGTTCCTTATCTGAGGATAGTCTTTCTTCCTCTTCTTCTGATTCTAAGCCTATGCCCTTTACAGGCGGTATGTCAAGGGGAGAAGGTAAGTAGTCTACTATTGCATCTAGTAGGGGCTGTACTCCTCTATTTCTATAGGAAGAACCACACAGTACTGGTGTAATGGCTACATTGTTTGTCGCCAATCTGATACCCTTCATTAGTTCTTCTTCTGATATTTCTTCACCTTCTAAATATTTCATCATTAGTTCTTCATCGTGTTCAGCTACATTTTCTAATAATTTTTCCCTGTATTCTTCTGCTAATTCCAGCATATCAGATGGTATTTCTTTTATTTCGATTTTTTCACCTAAATCATCCTTGTATATTCTAGCATTCATCTTAATTAGATCAATTACTCCCTGGAAATTATCTTCTTTTCCTATGGGCAATTGAATAGGTACTGGGTTGGCATTCAACCTGTCACTAATCATTTCTACAGTCCTAAAAAAGTCTGCTCCAACTATGTCCATTTTGTTGATAAATGCTAATCTAGGCACGTGATATTTATCTGCCTGTCTCCAGACAGTCTCAGATTGAGGCTCTACTCCACCTTTTGCACAGAATAAGGCTACGGCACCATCAAGGATTCTAAGGGATCTTTCTACCTCTACTGTAAAATCCACATGCCCTGGTGTGTCGATAACGTTAATCCTATGGTCATTCCACATACAAGTAGTTGCTGCGGAGGTGATTGTAATTCCTCTTTCCTGTTCTTGCTCCATCCAATCCATTTGGGCAGCACCCTCATGGGTTTCTCCTACCTTGTGTATCTTACCAGTGTAAAACAAAATTCTCTCTGTGGTGGTTGTCTTTCCTGCATCAATATGAGCCATTATGCCGATATTTCTTGTTTTTTCCAATGTGATTTGCCTTGGCACAATTTTTCCTCCTTCTTCTTGATTCTTAGTCCCCCTCCACACATTAAAAACGATATACTACCATCTGTAGTGTGCGAAAGCCTTATTAGCTTCTGCCATCTTATGAGTATCTTCTCTCTTCTTAACACTTGAGCCCATACCATTTGAAGCATCTAATATTTCCTTTGCTAATCTTTCAACCATTGTCTTTTCCCCTCTTTGTCTTGAATAGTTTACCAACCATCTTAGACCAAGAGTCTCTCTTCTTTCAGTTCTAACTTCTATTGGAACCTGATATGTGGCTCCACCTATACGCCTTGCCTTTACTTCAAGCACAGGCATGATATTGTTCATTGCCTTGTAGAATACCTCCAAAGGATCTTCATTAGTCTTCTCCTTGATGTAGTCAAAAGCTCCATAAACAATATTTTGGGATATTCCTTTTTTGCCATCCAACATTATTCCATTGACTAGTTTTGTGACTACTATGTCATTGTATATTGGATCTGGCATCACTTCTCTTTTTGGTATATGTCCTTTTCTTGGCACTTTCTTCCCTCCTTAACTATATAGAGTCGATTCATTGGTACTCGGCAGCACTCTGCCGATTGCGCCAAAATGCAATCTATATGAATGGATTATTAGTCCTGCATTTTAAGCACCCTTATTTCTTTACTTTTGGTTTCTTGGCACCATACTTAGATCTACTTTGCATCCTCTTGTCTACTCCAGAAGCATCTAAAGTACCCCTAACTATATGGTATCTAACACCTGGAAGGTCTTTTACTCTTCCACCTCTGATCAATACAACACTGTGTTCCTGTAGATTGTGTCCTATTCCTGGAATGTATGCTGCAACTTCTTCACCATTTGTAAGCCTTACTCTAGCGACCTTTCTAAGGGCTGAGTTAGGTTTCTTTGGCGTAACTGTCCTAACTGATACGCATACACCTCTTTTTTGTGGTGAATTTACAGTGGTCTCCTTCTTCCTTAGGGTATTTAAATTAACTCCTAGGGCCGGGGATTTAGATTTGTAAACAACCTTCTTTCTACCTTGCTTAATTAGTTGGTTAATGGTTGGCATCAAGGCACCTCCTTCTGTTTTTTATTTTAATAAAGCAGCAGTTGCTGCATTTACATCAATTTTACAGGCATTTCCTAGTTCCTTCATGTTTTGCACATAAATAATCTGGATATGTTTTTCCTCGCAGGTTTTCGCAATTTCGTCTGTAACCTTATTTTCGGCATCTTCTGCTATAAATACCGCTTCTATATCTTGGGTATTTATGGCTCTCCTTACTTGTTTGACTCCGACAACCCTCTTGCCTGTACTTAATTTTGAAAGCATACTATCTCCTCCTTTTAACACTTTAAAGATTATGTGGGTAATACCCACATAATCTTTATGTCATCCAGAGTTAATTAGAATTTTGCACACTAGTACATTTTATCATCAGTCAGTTTCACTGTCAACATCTAATTCTTCTAGGATATCCATATTTTCATCGGATACCAATTCCACATTTTTGTATCTCTTCATACCAGTACCAGCAGGGATAAGTTTTCCTATGATGACATTTTCCTTTAGTCCCAGCAGGAAGTCTTCCTTACCCTCAATGGCTGCCTGAGTCAATACCCTTGTTGTCTCTTGGAAGGAAGCCGCTGATAGGAATGAATCTGTAGCAAGGGAAGCCTTTGTAATACCCAAGAGGGTCTTCCTCCCTACTGCCAATTCCAGTCCAGCCTCCGAGGCCTTTCTATTCTTCTCTTCGAATTCAAATGCCGATATTAAGGTACCTGGAAGCAAATCTGTATCTCCGGATTCCTCTATCTTGACCTTAGACAACATCTGCCTTACTATTATTTCTATATGTTTGTCATTGATATCTACACCCTGAAGCCTATAAACTCTTTGAACTTCCTTTACTAGATAGTTCTGTACGCCCTGTACGCCCTTTATCTTTAAAATGTCATGTGGGTTTACTGAACCATCTGTCAGCTCATCTCCTGCTTCAACTATATCTCCGGGCCTTACTTTTAATCTGGCTCCGTAGACTATATTATATGATGTGGAGTTGCCACTGGAGGAGCTGATGACAATTTCCTTACGTCTCTTGCTCTCATCTATGCTTACAACACCTGAGTTCTCAGCAATTACAGCAAGGCCTTTTGGCTTTCTAGCCTCAAATAGCTCTTCGACCCTGGGCAGACCCTGGGTAATATCTGTAGCTGCTGCTACCCCACCTGTGTGGAAGGTACGCATGGTAAGCTGTGTACCCGGTTCTCCTATGGATTGGGCTGCTATTATACCCACAGCTTCTCCTATATTTACCTCGTCACCTGTAGCCAGATTTCTGCCATAGCAGTGGGCACAAACCCCATGTTTTGTTTTACAACCCAGTACAGATCTGACCTTAACTTCGGTTATACCAACTTTCTCAATCTTCTCAGCCTGTATTTCTGATATCATTTCATTTCCCTTGACTATGATTTCACCAGTTTCAGGATTTACTATATCTTCAAAGGCGTATCTTCCTTCTATTCTATCTCTTAGCTCTTCTATTACTTCCCTTCCATCCTTGAATGCCTTAACCAATAGGTACTCATCTGTACCGCAGTCTACTTCTCTGACTATGACGTCTTGACTGACATCTACCAGCCTCCTAGTTAAATAACCAGAGTCTGCCGTCCTAAGGGCAGTATCTGCTAGCCCCTTTCTGGAACCATGAGTAGATATAAAGAATTCAAGAACTGATAGTCCTTCCCTAAAGTTTGATTTAATTGGGATCTCTATGGTTCTACCTGAAGCAGATGCCATAAGTCCCCTCATACCCGCCAACTGCCTGATTTGGTTTACACTACCCCTGGCTCCCGACAGGGACATTATATATATATTGTTCATAGGGTCCAAGTCGTCCATCAGTCTATCTGTCAAATCGTCAGTGGTCTTATTCCATATTTCTATTACCTTCTCGTATCTTTCTTCATCTGAAATAAGCCCTCTACGGTAGGACTTTTCAAATTTATCTACCTCTAGCTCTGCTTTTTCCAACATTTCTTCTTTTACCTTGGGAATAAATATATCCCCCATGGAAATAGATATTGCACCCTTGGTAGAGAACTTGAATCCCGTTTCCTTTATATGGTCCAAAACAGTAGCTGTCACTGCATTGCCATGTTTCCTAAAACATTTTTCTATTATATTTCCCAATATCTTTTTATTTACTAATGCATCTACTTCTAGGGAATATTTGTCGGTCTCCCTGTCTACAAATCCTAAATCTTGTGGTATATGTTCATTTAATATAAACCTACCCACTGTAGATTCTACTAGTTGACCCCTATCTTCCCCATCTAGTTTTACCCTTACCTTTACCCTAGCATGTAGGCTCACAGACCCATTGCTATAGGCTAGGATCATTTCATCATAGTCTTCAAATACCATGCCTTCGCCTATCTCTCCAGCAGTCTCAACTGATAGGTAGTATGCACCCAATACCATGTCCTGTGTTGGCGTGGTAATTGGCTTGCCATCCTTTGGAGCTAGGATATTGTTGGTAGACAGCATAAGTAACCTTGCCTCTGCCTGTGCCTCTGTAGACAAGGGAACGTGTACTGCCATTTGGTCCCCGTCAAAGTCCGCATTGTAGGCTGTACATACTAGGGGATGAAGCTTTATGGCCTTGCCCTCTACTAGTACTGGTTCAAAGGCCTGTATCCCAAGTCTATGAAGTGTAGGTGCCCTGTTTAGTAGTACAGGATGGTCCTTTATCACTTCGTCCAATACATCCCAGACCTGTGGTTTTACCCTTTCTACCATTCTTTTAGCAGATTTTATATTATGGGCATGGCCCTCTCCTACGAGTTTTTTCATGACAAAGGGTTTAAACAATTCCAAAGCCATTTTCTTGGGTATGCCGCACTGGTAGAATTTCAGTTCTGGACCTACAACTATTACGGAACGGCCTGAGTAGTCAACCCTTTTACCCAGTAGATTTTGCCTAAATCTACCTTGTTTGCCCTTTAGCATATCAGACAATGATTTTAAGGGCCTATTGCCTGGTCCTGTGACTGGTCTACCCCGTCTGCCATTGTCTATTAGGGCATCTACTGCTTCTTGCAGCATTCTTTTTTCGTTTCTTACTATGATATCTGGTGCACCTAGGTCCAGTAATCTCTTTAACCTGTTATTTCTATTTATAACTCTTCTATATAAGTCATTTAAATCCGATGTTGCAAACCTACCACCATCTAATTGGACCATGGGCCTTAAATCCGGAGGTATTACTGGTATTACATCAAGTATCATCCATTCTGGCCTATTGCCTGAAGTCCTGAAAGCTTCCACAACCTCCAGCCTTCTAGTAATTCTTATCTTCTTCTGCCCTGAAGAGTCCTTTAGTTGCTGCCTTAGCTCTGCAGACTCCCTTTCCAAGTTAATCTTTTCCAGCAATATCTTGATGGCCTCTGCTCCCATCATTGCCCTGAATTTATTGTGATATTTGTCATAGGCTTCCCTATATTCTGTTTCAGTCAACAATTGCTTGTCATAGAGATTGCTCTCTCCCTTGTCCACAACTATATATGAGGCAAAGTAGAGGACCTTTTCTAGTGATCTGGGGGACATATCCAACAAAAGCCCCATCCTGCTAGGTATTCCTTTGAAGTACCATATATGAGAAACAGATGCTGCTAATTCAATGTGGCCAAGTCTTTCCCTACGTACCTTTGACTTTGTAACCTCTACCCCACATCTATCGCATACTACTCCCTTATACCTTACTCTCTTGTATTTACCGCAATGGCATTCCCAGTCCTTGGTCGGACCGAATATCTTTTCACAGAAAAGCCCTTCTTTTTCAGGTTTGAGTGTCCTGTAATTTATTGTTTCAGGTTTTTTTACTTCTCCTTTTGACCATTGTCTGATTTTTTCTGGCGATGCTAGCCCAATTCTAATTGAGTCAAATGTATTAAATTCAAACAAGGAGCATTCTCTCCTTTCATATTAAAATTAATTTTGTATGAAACTGCCTAGGGCCAGAGCCCTAGGAACTATATATCGTCGTAATCGTCATTGTCTCCGAAAGCATCTTCGTCAAAATCTACTTCTTCTTCTATATCTTCGTCTTCCTCTAGGATGAATCCCGTGGGTAACTCGTCGTCACTGTTTTGGTTTTCGTCATAATCGTCCTGTGAAAATGTCTTTTCCCCACTTAATTCATCGCCAATGGATTCTAATTCTGACAATTCATCGTCGATAGATTCTTTTATTTCTATCTCTTGGTTTTCTTCTGTCAATATTTTAATATCTAGAGCTAAAGATTGCAGCTCCTTGATGAGCACCTTAAATGACTCTGGAATTCCAGGCTCTGGTATGTTTTCTCCCTTTACTACAGCCTCATAGGTCTTTACCCTGCCTACAATGTCATCTGACTTGACTGTAAGGATCTCCTGCAAGGTATGGGCTGCACCATAGGCCTCTAATGCCCAAACCTCCATCTCTCCAAATCTTTGCCCACCAAACTGTGCCTTTCCACCTAGGGGTTGCTGGGTAACTAAAGAATAAGGCCCTGTGGATCTGGCGTGGATTTTATCGTCTACCAAATGGTGTAGCTTTAGCATATACATATAGCCCACGGTCACTGGATTGTTAAAGTATTCACCAGTCCTGCCGTCCCTTAGATAAATCTTCCCATTCTCTGGATATTCAGCTTCCCTTAGGGCATTGATTATATCTTCTTCATTTGCACCATCAAATACTGGAGTAGCCACATGCCAGCCTAGTTTTTTTGCAGCTAGGCCCAGATGCACCTCTAGAACTTGACCTAAGTTCATACGAGATGGTACTCCCAGTGGATTTAGAACTATTTGAATTGGCGTGCCATCTGGTAGGTAGGGCATATCCTCTTCTGGTAAGATCATGGATACTACGCCCTTGTTACCATGGCGTCCACACATTTTATCCCCCACATTGATTTTTCTCTTTGTGGCTATATAGGCCCTTATCATCTGATTTACACCTGGTGGCAATTCATCGCCGTTTTCCCTTGAGAAAACTTTCACATCTACAATAATTCCTGCTTCCCCGTGGGGAACCCTTAGGGATGTATCTCTGACCTCCCTGGCCTTCTCTCCAAAGATTGCCCTTAGCAGTCTTTCCTCTGCTGTTAATTCAGTTTCACCCTTTGGTGTGACCTTGCCTACCAATATATCTCCTGACTTAACCTCGGCACCAATTCTTATGATGCCTCTTTCGTCTAGGTCCTTCAACATATCGTCCCCTACATTTGGGATATCCCTAGTTATTTCTTCTGGTCCAAGCTTTGTATCTCTTGCTTCTGACTCGTACTCCTCAATATGGACTGAGGTCAGTACGTCATCTATAACTAGCTTTTCATTTATTAATATTGCGTCTTCGTAATTGTAACCTTCCCAGGTCATAAAGGCTATGAGGATATTTTTCCCCAGGGCAATTTCACCTAAATTTGTACTAGGACCGTCTGCAATTACCTGGCCCTTTTCTACCCTTTCTCCAACCTTTACAATGGGTCTTTGATTAATTGTCGTTCCCTGATTGGAACGTCTGAACTTGAGCAATTTATATCTATCTAATTTATTATCTTCATCTTTTCTCAAAATTATTTCTGAGGAACTTGCCTTTTCAACTATAGCCGAATCCCTTGCTATAACTACAGTCCCCGAATCCTTAGCCGCCTTATATTCAATCCCCGTACCGATGATAGGTGCCTCTGTGCTGAGCAGGGGTACTGCTTGTCTTTGCATGTTAGCTCCCATAAGAGCCCTGTTTGCGTCGTCATTTTCCAGGAAAGGTATCATGGCTGTTCCAACGGAGACTATCTGCTTAGGCGATACGTCCATGTAGTCTATTTCACCAATGGGATAAATATCGACTATGCCCCCCTTACCTCTGGCCACTACCCTCTTGTTCTCGAATTCTCCATCAGCCGTTAGCCTTTCATTGGACTGGGCTATGATAAATTCATCTTCTACGTCAGCTGTCAGGTATTCAATTTGACCTGTTACCCTGCCAACCCCCTTGCCTACTTTCCTATATGGGGACTCTATGAAACCGTATTCATTGATTCTGGCATAAGTTGTTAGGGAAGTTATTAAACCTATATTTGGTCCCTCTGGAGTCTCTATGGGACACATTCTGCCATAGTGGGAGTGATGGACGTCACGGACTTCAAATCCGGCCCTATCACGACTTAAGCCACCTGGCCCAAGGGCAGACATCCTTCTTTTGTGGGTTAATTCTGCCAGCGGGTTAGTTTGATCCATGAATTGTGACAACTGGCTGCTGCCAAAGAATTCCTTTATTGATGCCACAACTGGCCTTATATTGATTAAATCCTGGGGAGTGGCTACATCTATATCTTGGATGGTCATTCTTTCCCTGACTACCCTTTCCATCCTAGCCAATCCTATTCTAAATTGATTTTGTAACAGTTCTCCTACCGACCTAAGCCTTCTATTTCCCAAGTGATCTATATCGTCAGTAATTCCAATTCCATTGAACAAGTTAAACTCGTAATTTATACTGGCAACTATATCGTCGACGATAATATTTTTAGGCGATAGTTCTTTTATCCTTTCATTTATGGCTGCCTTTAACTCTTCGGTGTCCTCATAGGCCTCGATTAACTCTTTCATCAAGGGGTAATAGACCTTCTCTTTGAGTCCAAGCTCTTCCAAAGAAAATGGTAAATCAAAGACATTAGAATTGACAAAGTTATTTCCTACAACCCTTACCTTTTTACCATCATCTAGGATTATATCTACCATATTTATGCCGCTACTTTCAATTTCAATTGCCTTATCTCTTGTGATTTTCTCTCCCTGAGATGCCAGTAGTTCACCAGTTTCCATATTGTAAATGTCATCTGCCGCTTTTCTGCCACTAATCCTGTTGTAGAGGGCCAGTTTCTTGTTAAACTTATATCTACCCACCCTGGCTAAATCGTATCTTCTAGGGTCGAAGAAGAGGTTGTTTATTAGGTTGTTGGCACTTTCCACCGTTGGCGGCTCTCCAGGTCTTAGCTTCTTATATATTTCTATTAGGGCTTCTTCTAGGTTTTTTGTACTGTCTTTTTCTAAGGTATTTAAGGTCTGCTCCGTTTCCCCTAATATATCAATTATTTCTGTATTGCTTTGTATATTTAATGCCCTTAGCAGGGTAGTTATGGGGACCTTCCTAGTCCTATCCACCCTTACATAAACTATATCATTTGAATCCGATTCATATTCTAGCCATGCCCCCCTATTGGGTATGACTGTGGAGGAGTATAGTCTCTTTCCTGTTTTATCTATTTCACTGGAAAAATATACCCCAGGAGATCTGACTAGCTGACTGACCACTACCCTTTCAGCACCATTGATTATGAAAGTACCATTGTCTGTCATTAGAGGTAAGTCTCCCATAAAGACTTCTTGCTCCTTTACCTCACCAGTTTCCTTGTTAATTAGTCTTGCCTTTACCTTTAGCGGTGCAGAATAATTGGCATCCCTTTCTCTAGCCTCATGCTCGCTGTACTTTATGTTTTCCCCAATATGATAGTCGATAAATTCTAAGATCAGGTTGCCAGTATAGTCCTGAATTGGAGAAATGTCTTCAAACACTTCCCTTAGGCCTTCTTTTACAAACCAATCATAGGAGAATTTTTGCACCTCGATTAAATCAGGCAAATCGAGTACTTCATCAATGCGTGAGTAGCTCATCCTAACACGCTTCCCGTAGGTTACAGGATGTACCATGAAACTTTCACCCCTTATTAAACTAAAATATCCAAAAGCGTAACACTTTTGGTAAAACTTTGCAAAACAAATATATTATAATATTGTCAATTAAGTAAAAAAATATACCTTTAGGTAATTTTTTGCGATATTATGCATTTAAACATACTATCACAAGATATGTCCCATGTCAAGAAAATAATATTGTTTTTTAAGGTTTTTTTTACACAAAAAAGGCTCTCTTTACTGAAAGCCTTTTTTATATTTTATAATTATTTTACTTCTACTTGTGCTCCAACTTCTTCTAATTTTGCCTTGATTTGGTCTGCTTCTTCCTTGGAAGCTCCTTCTTTAACTGCCTTTGGAGCATTATCTACTAATTCTTTAGCTTCTTTTAATCCCAGGCCAGTTATTTCTCTTACTACCTTGATTACCTTGATTTTTTCATTTCCTGCTGAAGCTAATACTACGTCAAATTCTGTTTTTTCTTCTGCTGCTGGTGCTGCTGCTCCTGCTGCTGGTGCTGCTGCAACTGCCATTGGAGCTGCTGCTGATACGCCAAATTCTTCTTCTAGTGCCTTAACTAATTCTGATAATTCTAATACTGTTAAAGCCTTTACCTCTTCGATTAAATTTAATACTTTTTCACTTGCCATTATATAATTCCCTCCAAATTAATTTTCTTTTTTTATGCTTCTGCTTGCTTTTCCTGGATGGCATTCAACACTATTGCCAGTCCCCTAATTGTACCTTGCAGTACATTTGCAAATCCTTGAATTGGTGCATTTAATCCGCCAAGAGTCTGTGCTATAAGCACTTCTCTTGATGGAAGATTTCCTAAGTCATTGACACCCTTTACATCTATGATTTTCCCATCTACAATACCTGCTTTGATTTCTAGTTTGTCATTTGTCTTTGCAAATTCAGTTGTAATCTTTGCTGCCTGTACTGGATCGTCATAGCCAAAGGCTATGGCTGATGGTCCCTTTAGGAATTCATTAAATTCCTCTAAACCTGCATCTTTAAAGGCAAATCTCATCATGGTGTTTTTGTAAACCTTATATTCAACGCCTGCACTTCGGTACTTGCTCCTCAGTTCAGTCAATTGTCCAACGTCAAGACCCCTATAATCTACTAGTACTATGGCTTGAGACTTTTCAATCTTTTCCTTGATTTCTTCTACGTTTTGAGTTTTGGCTTGAAGGATTTTTTCATTCATCGCGTTCACCTCCCAATAATAAAGGTCCCTCCGCAGACACAGAGAGACCTAAATTTCAAATTTAGTATCGAACTCATGTCTCCTCGGTAGGAAATTAAACCCTAGGGTACCTACTGTCTGCGGCAGACTCTTAAATTGACAACGAAATTATATCAGCTAATAATTTGTTTGTCAAGATTTATTCCATTAATTTTTGTCCATTTATTTTAATTCCAGGGCCCATGGTGCTCGATATGGCCACGGATCTTAAGTATCTTCCCTTAGCTGCTGCTGGCCTTGCCTTTATGATTGCATCCATAATAGTATGGAAGTTTTCGCTAAGTTTTTCTGTTCCAAAGGAAGCTTTCCCTATGGGTACATTGATTATACTGGATTTATCTACCCTGTATTCAACCTTACCAGCCTTGATTTCATTTATAGCCTTAGCTACTTCAAAGGTAACAGTTCCTGATTTTGGGTTAGGCATTAGACCCTTAGGTCCTAAAATCCTACCTATTCTCCCTACAAGACCCATCATATCTGGGGTTGCAACTACGACGTCAAAGTCTAACCAGCCTTCGGTTTGAATTTTGGCTATTAGCTCTTCTCCCCCGACAAATTCTGCTCCTGCTTCCTCTGCCTCAGCAACCTTATCTCCCTTTGCTATGACAAGTACTGTTTTTGATTTACCAGTACCATGAGGTAGTACTACTGCTCCTCTAACCTGTTGGTCTGCGTGTCTTGGGTCTACACCCAATCTCACTGATAAGTCTATTGTTTCATCAAATTTTGCCTTAGATGTTTTTTGCACTAATTCAATAGCTTCTTTCACATCGTATTGGCTTGTTCTGTCTATAAGTTTTAAACTGTCCTGATAATTTTTTCCTCTTTTTGGCATTCCTTTACCTCCCTGTGGTTTTAACGGAAATTCCTCCCACTACATTTGCTTGTATTATTCTTCTACTGTAATCCCCATGCTCCTAGCAGTTCCTGCAACCATAGTCATTGCTGTCTCAATAGTCGCAGCATTTAAGTCAGGCATCTTTAACTCGGCTATCTCTCTTAAT
>JBBAEY010000068.1:0-12451 GCA_041655755.1 Tissierellaceae bacterium | reverse complement strand
GTATAATTAAATCCCCTGCTTCCCCCTGCCCCCTAACTACATTGTCCTTGGGCACAGCAGCCACTAGGGCACCCAGCTCCATCCTTTTGGCCATATATCCCTCATGGTATATTTCCCTGATATAGCCTGTGGCGGCACCTATCTCATTGCCATAGGAACTGTAACCTGCCCTGGCAGTCTTGGTAATCTTTCTCTGGGCCAATTTGCCGGTAAGGGTATCTTTGTATTTCCTCCTTGGGTCTGCCGAGCCGGTAATTCTCATGGCCTGATAGACATAGGCCCTGCCCGATAAGGGGTCCCTAATGGCACCGCCTAGGCAGGTGGCCGCTCCGCCGAAGGGCTCCATTTCCGTAGGGTGGTTGTGGGTTTCATTCTTGAACATCAGCAGCCATTTTTCCTCCCTGCCATCTAGGTCTACATCTATCTCTATACTGCAGGCATTTACCTCATCTGTTTCTTCCTTGTCGTCCAATAGGCCTTTTTTCTTTATTTCCTTCATATTTATAGTAGCCAAATCCATTAGGGATATGGGTCTTTCGCTTTTCCCATACAGGTATTCCCTAGATTTTATATACTCCTCCAAAGCCCCTTGAAATACCTGCTGGTATTTTCCTTCTTCTATGGCAATACTGGTGATTTCCGTCATAAAGGTGGTATGCCTACAATGGTCCGACCAATATGTGTCTATTAGCTTTAACTCGGTAATAGTAGGGTCTCTTTTCTCCTCATTCCTAAAATATTCTTGGCAGAATTCCAGGTCTTCAATATCCATGCCTATTCCATACTTGTATTTTAAACTCCCTAGCTCCAACTGGTCCAAGTCTATAAAGGCTTCAATTAACTCTAGGTCCCCGGCTTCTTCTCTTTCCTCATCGTATATAAAGCTGTCAAGGCTTATTTCCTTCATCTCAATGGGATTTATATAATATCCCTTTACCTTCTCCAAATCTTGATTCCCTATGCCTTCTAAAAGCAAAATCTCTGAATTTTTTAGGATGATGCCGTCCTTGCCTGTCAAAAGCCTGATTAGTTGATTGGCAGAGTCTTCTCTCTTGTTGTATTGACCCTGGTGATAGGCTACTCTGAAGGCCTTTTCCTCTGCCCTAATTGGAAGCTCTCCTTCATATAGGATATCTGAGCCTTCCTCATACAGTATTTTATCTATTATTTCCTCATACTCTTCTTGTCTGCCGCCAATAAGGTCGTATACATTTACAATCCTGACCCTACTTAAACTAGCTACAGCTAAAAAGTCCCTAAATTCCTTCAATATTAGCTTGCTTTCGGTATTAAATTCTTCCTTTTTCTCTATGAATACCCTCTTGTATTCCATATGAACCCTCCCTAAAATAATATAAGCCCAGCCAGGTAGGTAAAGCGAAACCTACCCGACTGGGCTTTTATCCCTTCGGTGTAATACCTTTTACAGTATCTGTACCGCTCGGTCCAGCAAGAAAAATCTTCGGAACCCTAGATACACTTTCGCCCATAGACAAATGATTTTCGGTCATTTAGTAGAAACATCCCAACCATATTATGGGACTTATATGAGCCTTATATTCATTACACTTTTATATTAACAAGATGTCCTAAATAAGTCAAGAATAAGATACCTCTATGATTTTAAAAAGTCCAAGAGGGTCTTATTGAAGTCTTTGGCCTCCTCATAGGCACCGTGGCCAAGACCTTGGTAAACAACTAACTTGCTACCCCTTATCTTCTGGGCCATTTCCACAGCTGCAGCTTCCCCTAGGATTTTATCATCCCCCCCAGCTACTATTAGGCTTGGGCTTTTAATCTTGTCCAGTTGGTCATAGGCGTCGTGATTTAAACATGCCTCTGCCTGGACAATAAACCTTTCAAAGCTTTTGGGTTCCCCGACTCTACCTATGATTGGATAGAGTTTTCTGTATTTTTTGAGCCTTTCCTCACTATAGAAGTTTTCCATTGTATCCTCCATTAGCCCGCTATAATTCCCCGCTTCAGCTAGGCCTATCCAGTTTTCTATAATCTGCCTAAAAACTTCATTTGGCCTTGAAATGGAAACGACCAGGGCCAGTTTGTTCACCAAATCCGGATAGTCTATAGCCATGTATTGGGCTATCATGCCACCCTGGGATATGCCTACCAGATGGGCATTCCCTATTTTTAGGACCTCCATGGCAGTTTTTTGGTCCCTAGCCATATCCCTGATGGAATACCCTCTTTCAATATGGTTTTTTCTGCTAAAGACATATACCCTATAGTCCTGGGCAAAATCCTTATACATCCTTGAAAGTAAGAGCCTGGTCCCCTTGACCGTCTTTAGGCCGTCCCCCAGACCCGGTATGATTACAAGGCTCGTCTCACCCCTGCCAAAGACTATATAGTCCATATCTGTCCCATTAATTGCAACATTCCCGTCCTCAGATTTGTAAAACATTTTCCGCCCCCCAGTTTAGAAATTAATAGCCTTCGTCTAGCTAATTATATCATAAATATATTTAAATTTTCCCGTTAGTTTCTATGTCTAAGCAGGAAATTCACAAGAGAAAGGGCTCCTATGAAATAGAAGCCCCTAAGACCTTGTCTATAATATTTATCCCCTTTGAAATTTCTTCCTTCCCTATAATCAAGGGGGGAAGGAATCTAATTATATTGTCCTTGGACCCTACTAGGAGCAGTCCTTCCTCTATGCAGGAGTTGATTATGTCCTTTGCGGGACCCTTGAGTTCAATGGACCTCATTAGTCCAAGTCCCCTTATATCACTTATTATGGGGTGCTTTTCCTTGAGCTTTACTAGCTGCTGCTCCAAAAAATCCCCTGTTTCCAACACCCTAGCTAATAGACCACCCTCCATCAGCTCCTCCAATACCACTGTGGCTGCCTTAGTCGCCAATGGATTCCCACCAAAAGTAGTGCCATGATCCTTTGGCCTAAAGACATCGTAGCTGTCCTTGCACAGCACTGCACCTATGGCTAGTCCCCCTCCTAGGCCCTTGGCCATGGTAACTAGATCTGGACTAATGTCAAAGTGTTCATGGGCAAAGAACTTTCCTGTTCTTCCTGCCCCTGTTTGAACTTCGTCAATTATTAAAATCGTATCATTGGCCTCAGTCATATCCCTGACAGCCTTTAAATACTCCTTATCTGCCATGATAATTCCAGATTCCCCTTGAATTACCTCCAAGATTACAGCAGCTACCTGTGCATTAAACTTGTCCTTGAAGTCCTCAATATCGTTGAATTCTACTGATAAAAACCCCTCTAGCATGGGCCCAAATCCTTGCCAGAATTCTGGCTGGGCAGTGGCACTCAAGGAGCCATATGTCCTGCCGTGAAAGCCCTGCTTCATGGTGATAATCTTGTTTTTGTCAGGAGACCTGGCCATGCCATACTTTCTAGCTAGCTTTATGGCTGCCTCATTTGCCTCTGTCCCGCTATTGCAGAAAAAAACCTTGTCAAAGTTGCTATTCTTCACTAGGATTTCCATGGCCTCTATTTGCGGCCTATTGTAATAAAGATTAGAAACATGGCTTAGTTTTCCAACCTGTTCCTGCAGGGCCCCTGTCAGCTTGGGGTGATTGTGCCCTAGGCTGTTTACTCCAATACCTGAACCCATGTCCAGATACTCCTTGCCTTCAGCGTCGTACAGATAGACCCCCTCACCCCTTTCCATTACCACTTGATAGGGTGAATAGGTTTTCATCATGGTATTATCAGCTGATTTTAGCAATGATTCCTTCATAATCTTCCTCCCTTTCATATATCATAGTTCCTGTTCCATCGTAGGTATATATTTCCGATATAAGGGGGTGCTCTAGCCTGCCATCTATGATGTGGGCCATAGAAACGCCAGAGTCCACAGCCTGGATACAGCTATTTACCTTGGGAATCATGCCTCCGCTGATTACTCCGGATCCTATCAGTTCCAGGGCCCTAGCCTTGCTTAGATAGTGTATTGTACTATCTAAGTTATCCTTGTCCATCAAAACTCCCCCTACATCTGTTAAGAAAATCAGTTTTTCAACCTTTAAGGCTGAAGCTATGGCAACTGCTGCATAGTCTGCATTTATATTGTAGCTATTGCCTTCCTCGTCCCTGGCTATGGGGGCAATAACTGGTATATAATCTTTTTCTAAAAGTAGCTCAACAATCTCTGATTTTACATCAGTTATTTCCCCCACAAAACCTAAGTCAACCTCTCCTATAAACTTCTTAGCCCGCAGCAAGTCTCCATCCTTGCCGCTGATACCTATGGCCTTTACACCTTCCTTTGCTAAATCCGCTACTATTCCCTTGTTTATTTTTCCGGCTAGGACCATTTCAACAACCTCAACACACTCCTTGCTGCTTACCCTTATTCCGTCAACAAAACTCGACTCTATCTTGAGCTTATTCAGCATGGCCGATATTTCATTGCCTCCCCCGTGTACTATAATTGGTTTGAGTCCCAGTAACTTTAGGCTAGCAATATCCTTTATAATTCCTTCATTTACCCTACTATTGTCCATAAGGCTGCCTCCATACTTTATCAGGACCCTATTTCCCTTGAACTTCTTTAGATAGGGCAGTGCCTCCTTTATAAGATTAGCCTTTATAATTCCCTTCATGGTCTTCCTCCTAGCTTCGGTAATCCCCGTTTATTTTTACATAATCATAGCTCAAATCACAGCCCCATGCAGTTACTTCCTCTTGGCCTTCTCCTAGACCTAGTTTAATCCTTATATCTGTCTCCATTAAAATCTCCTTGGCCTTTTCCTCGCTAAACTCCAGGGGTCTTCCCCCTTCCAGTAAATTCACAATCCCCCCAGAACTTTCTAGGTCCAGATTGACCTTCTCTATATTAAAAGTTTCCCCTGAATAGCCCATGGCCGCCAATATCCTTCCCCAATTGGCATCTTCGCCGAAAAATGCTGTCTTGACTAGGTTAGATGTGAGAATACTCTTGGCTATCTTTTTGCCCGACTCAAAGCTTCTAGCCCCCTTAATGTTCACCTCTAAGAACTTCGTAGCCCCTTCCCCATCTCTGACTATGGAGGTGGCCAGGTACTTTAGGCTGTCAAGGAGCATCTTGAAAAACTGCTCATATTCCCTGCCTTCCTTGTCAATTATCGGATTCCCCGCCAGACCATTGGCTAGTAGGATTACAGAATCGTTGGTGCTGGTATCCCCGTCAACTGTTATCATATTAAATGTTAGGTTTACTCCTTTGATTAGGGCCTTTTGCAGCATTTCCTGGCTTATATTTACATCAGTCAATACAAATCCCAATAGGGTCGCCATATTTGGTTCTATCATGCCTGCACCCTTGCCCATTGAACCCATATTCACTTCTACACCGCCTATTTCACTAGTGAGGCCATATTCTTTTATAAAGCTATCCGTAGTCATTATTGCCTCCGCTGCATCTAGGCCGTCTTCCCTCTTGTCACCTAAGCCAGCTACAAGGCCTTCTATGCCCTTGACTATCTTGTCCATGGGCAGTGGCTGGCCTATAATCCCCGTAGAACAGACTAGAACCTGGTTTGCATTTAAACCCAGCTCCTTGGCACATGTCTGAGCCATGGTCCTGGTATCTTCCTGGCCCTGCTTTCCCGTAACGGCATTGGCATTGCCACTGTTGATGACTATTGCCTGTATGGGGGATTTTTGCCCCAGTAGGTCTTTATCCCAGATGACGGGAGCCGCCTTAATATGGTTGCTGGTAAAGGCACCAGCATATACTGAAGGCTGCTGGCTATAGATTATGGCCATGTCCTTTTTATTCTTCTTTACCCCCGTGTGCCCCCCTGTTGCCTTAAAGCCTTTAGCTGCTAAAATTCCATTTATATTAAATTTCATTCTACCAATCCTCTCTTCTTATTAAATTGGGAATGAGGGTATCATCTGAAGTCCCATATCCTCCTCGAATCCCATACTTATATTCATATTTTGTAGGGCCTGGCCTGCAGCCCCTTTTAAAATATTGTCTATGGCTGTGACGCATATAAGCTTATTACTGTCCTCATTTACCTGAAAACTAATATCGCAATAGTTGGAGCCCTTAACCCACCTGGTCTGGGCATAGTGTCCGTCCTTCAACAGGCGAATAAAGCCTTCATGCCCATAGTAACTTTCGTAAACTTCCCTGACCCTTTTCTGGGTCACGCCTCCAGCTAGGTTTGCATAAACAGTTGCCAATATCCCCCTATTCATGGGAACCAAGTGAGGTGTAAATAATACATTGGTCTTGTAACCAGTTAGCTTAAGGATTGTTTCATCTATTTCCGGCTTGTGCCTATGGCCGAAGAGATTATATGCCTTGGTGTTTTCATTGGCTTCTGTGTAGTGGCTGTCTAGGGAAAGGCCCCTGCCAGCCCCTGTCAATCCCGTCTTTGCATCTATTATAATGTCCTCAGGACCTATTATTTTCTCCTTCAAGAGGGGAAGTAGTGTCAAGAGTGAGGCAGTCACATAACAACCGGGATTTGCGATTAGTCTGGCATCCCTTATCTTCTCCCTATTCCACTCACTTAATCCGTATACAGCCTGATCTATTAGAGCCTTGCTATCATGTTCCTCAGTATACCAGTCCTTGTATAGGCTATAGGGCAGCCTGTAGTCAGCTCCCAGATCTATAATCTTGCTCCTTTTGAGCCTTTCTTCACTGACCCACTTGCTGCTGTGTCCATGGGGTAGGGCCAAAAATATCAAATCGTAGTCATCTTCCAATTCTTCCTGGCAGATTAAGTTTATATTCTTTTTAAAATGGGGATATACGTCATCATAGGCCTCCCCCCTATAGGTCTTGGATGTAACTACTGACAATTCCACCTTGGGATGCTGCAAGAGCAACCTAACCAATTCCCCCCCTACATAGCCTGTAGAGCCAATAACTGCAATTTTTTTCATTGCTTCCCCTCCTCAAATAAATAAAAATCCCTCATCTCTAATAAAGAGACGAAGGATTCGCGGTGCCACTCTTATTGAAATAGATTTACCTATTTCCACTCATTTTTATAACGGCCTTGCCGTAGACCTTCATGGGCCCTCTTCAATATGGCCTTGTTTGTTAGACTTTCACCCTACTCTAACTCGCTTTTAACTCCACCATACCTACTCTTCCAATCTTCAGGTCCTATATATTCAATTGTATATAAAAAAATCCCTCATCTCTAGTAAAGAGACGAAGGATTCGCGGTACCACTCTTATTGAAATAGATTTACCTATTTCCACTCATTTTTATAACGGCCTCGCCGTAGACCTTCATGGGCCCTCTTCAATATGGCCTTGTTTGTTAGACTTTCACCCTGCTCTAACTCGCTTTTAACTCCACCATACCTACTCTTCCAATCTCCAGATCTTAAATATTCGATTGATTTGCAAAATAATGTAATTAATAATAGATTATATATTGTCTAATTGTATTTGTCAAGCATTATTTTAAACTTTATTTACTGTCTCCCAAGGCTAATTCTATACCCATTACCCTAGCTAAGCCCTCTCCATACTTGGGATCTGCCTTATAGCAGTTTTCTATATGTCTAATCTTGATAAATTCTGCTACACCTTCCATGTTCCTAGCAGTATTCTGGAATAGGACCTCTTGCTGTTCCTCCGTCATCAACCTAAATAGTTTACCTGGTTGAGTATAGTAGTCGTCATCGTCTTCCCTAAAATTATACCTCATTATATCGCCTTCTACAGCCTGAGCTGGTTCTTGGTATTCTTTTTGCTCCTCCCATTCACCAAAGCTATTTGGTTCATAGTGCAACCTAGAGCCTAAATTGCCATCTACCCTCATCTGGCCATCCCTATGAAAACTGTGGTAGTCTTTAACAGCCTTTGGAAAATTAACAGGTATTTGGTGGTGGTTTACACCCAGCCTATATCTTTGAGCATCTCCATAGGAGAATAGTCTACCCTGTAGCATTCTATCAGGAGAAAAGCTAATTCCAGGTACTACCGACGCAGGATTAAATGCCGCCTGCTCCACATCTTGAAAGTAGTTGTCTGGATTTCTGTTTAATTCCAGTTCGCCGACTTCTATGAGTGGGAAATCCCCCTTATACCATACCTTGGTCAAGTCAAAGGGATTGTAGTCCAGATTATCGGCCTCTTCCTCAGTCATGATTTGAACATAGAAGGTCCACTTTGGGAAGTCTCCCTTTTCAATTGCCTCATAAAGGTCCCTTTGATGGCTTTCCCTGTCATTAGCAATAATTGATGCTGCTGCTTCGTCTGTCAGGTTCTCTATTCCTTGTTGGCTTACGAAATGGAACTTAACCCAGTGCCTTTCATTCTCTGCATTGATAAAACTAAAGGTATGGGATCCAAAGCCATGCATATGCCTATAGGATTTTGGTATACCCCTGTCACTCATTGTGATAGTCACCTGGTGAAGTGCCTCTGGCAGTGAAGACCAAAAATCCCAATTGTTTGTGGCGCTTCTCATATTTGTCCTAGGGTCCCTCTTGACGGCATGATTCAGGTCTGGAAACTTTAGTGGATCCCTAAAGAAAAATACGGGAGTATTGTTCCCTACTAAATCCCAATTCCCCTCTTCAGTATAGAACTTTATTGCAAAACCCCTTATATCTCTTTCGGCATCTGCAGCCCCTCTTTCACCTGCCACAGTTGAAAATCTCATGAAAACATCGGTTTCCTTCCCAATTTCTGAGAAGATATTGGCCTTTGTATACCTTGTAATATCCTTGCTTACAGTGAACTTTCCAAAGGCTCCTGAACCCTTGGCATGCATCCTTCTCTCTGGTATAACTTCCCTGTCAAAATGAGCTAGTTTCTCTAAAAACCAAATATCCTGCAAGACCATAGGTCCCCTTTTGCCTGCTGTCATAATGTCCTGATTGTTTGCTACGGGAGAACCCGTAACAGTGGTCATCTTTTTCTTTTTTTCCATTTCCAGTCCCCTTTCATGTTTTTATTTTAATAATGTATTCATTACACCATTTATCTATAATTACCCCCTTTGATTTGGCTCAAACAAGCAATCTTGGTTTCCTATGAATTTTTCACACTATTTTTTACTTTGGATCATTCCATCAAATCAACCAATTGTCTTAGCATATTTCCATATATCATATTTAGTATCAAAATCTAGTTTAGATTTTTATACCTTTCTATATTAGTATCACTCAAAAATTCATAGGCATCATTTATCTCTTGAAATTTCTGGGTTGCATTAAGAGCCTTATTTACATCCGGGTGATACTCTTTAGCCTTTTTCCTATAGGCAAGTTTTATTTCATACTTATCTGATTTATAATTTATATCTAGTAAGTCACAACTCTTTTCATATCTGTTTTTAAAATCAATATTTGGATTAGTATATACCTGATTTTTATATCCGTAATTTTGACTATTCCAACTATAGCTTCCATAATCCCCGTTTCTTTGTGAATTTTGATACTCAGTCCATTGCCTGAATCTTTCCTCCCATTCTTTTTGCTGAGCTTTCTGTCTCTTGTCCTGCTCCTCTCTCCTTCTCTCTTCTTCCATTCTCCTATACTTCCTTCCATATTCACCAAAGCTTTGGAAGCGAGTTTTTCTACCATTTATTAGGTTATCGGCATAATCAAATAAGTATTCTGTCATAGAATATTTAATATATTTTAGATAGGATACAAATTTACTTCCCAGTATAGGAAAAACTATAAGAAATATTATTACTAAGGTTGCCAAGGGATTGAAAAGTATTCTTGGACCTATTAAGAGGAAAAATAAAATCCCCCCCATAGAGATAATAGACAAGAGACCCTTACCAATACTTTTAACTACTCCTATTATTGACTCTACTAGATAAATAAATATGGCAAAGATTGTTTCAATACACTTAGCTAATCCATATACAATTTTACCATATACCTTTTTAAATATAATCATATAAAATATACCCCACAGCTTAACATCATTATTAAGTCCTTCCTTCAAATTTTTCCTGACACTTTGGACATGTTATAGTAATTCTTCCTTTTCCTCTAGGGAGTCTTAGCTCTCTTTTACAGTTAGGACATTTAACGTATTTATGTGTTTTTCTTTCTTTAAACTTTCTATTTAGTCTAGTATATCTCGAATAGACAGGAGATATAAACATCGAAAATTTATAGTTTTCCATTCTTCGTTTAGCTAGATCTTTGGAGAACATCCTAAAAATACTAAATACTAAGGGTATATAAGAAATAATTGTAAATAGTGATAATTTAGTCCAGCTTCCTATTAAGGTTAATATGATGCTTACTCCTATCAATGTCATGGAAAGCTGATCGCCACCATACCTACCCTTCATAAATTTTCTTAATATATTCATAATAATTTCCCCTTTTAAAATTCTAATTTTTTAACGATTATAAAATCCCATAGTCTTGCTTGCTTGATCAAAATCTAAAACAATTATTATTAAAGAATGATTGTTTGAAAGTTTCATTGCCTTGCAAGCATATCTGCTATTGAATAAATATCTGATGTAAAGGAGCATATTTTAAATATTCATTTATCCATCAATTTTGACTTTGCAAATATCATTTTCCCAGCTGATGTTTGTAGGGCTATGGGTGATATATTGCTCCTTTTCTCCGTTAATTACTCTTTAATATAAAGGTATAATAACAAATGAATATAAACTGAATATGAACTGACTATTATTTTTATTGTTTAAATATAGTTAATATTATTATGTTATAATCTTTTTAGGAGGTGGAGCTATGATTAATATCTTAATTGTGGAAGACGATTTAAAGTTAAATAAACTATTTTCCACTGTATTAGAAAGAAATGGCTATAATACCTATTCTGCTGAAGACGGCGAAAGAGCCCTGAAAATTCTAGACCAGGAGCACATTGATTTGATAATTTCTGATATTATGATGCCAAATATGGATGGATATGAACTAACAAGAGCATTAAGGGAAGCAAATTATAACTTACCTATCCTGATGGTTACGGCCAAGGAAGACTTTCAAGATAAGAAGACTGGATTCAAAATTGGAGTAGACGATTACATGGTAAAGCCAATCGATGTAAATGAAATGGTCTTAAGAGTGGAGGCTCTGCTTAGAAGAGCCCATATAGTCAGCACTAGGAAAATTAACATCGGAAATACAAGCCTCAATTATGATTCTTTAACAGCCCTTATCGAGGATGAAGAACTCCTTCTTCCCCAAAAGGAATTTCTTTTAATTTATAAATTACTTTCTTATCCAAATAAAATATTTACTAGACAACAGTTGATGGATGAAATATGGGGCATGGATTCAAATACAGATGAAAGAACAGTAGATGTTCATATAAATAGGCTAAGAGATAGGTTTAAAAAATCTACAGGTTTTGAAATTGTTACTATTAGGGGACTTGGCTACAAGGTGGTGAATAAAAATGGAAAGATATAGCCCTAAATTAAGAATTTATTTTACCCTACTTATATTCACAATAATGCTATCTGCTGCATTGATAATGGGTTTTTTGGCCTTTTTACTTTTAAAAACAGGACACCTTAACTTAACCAATCGTAACCCTTTATCACCTTTATGGTTTATATTGTTTATGAGCGTAATAATAGGAACCAGTATATCTGCCTTTGTGGCAAATAAAATACTGAAGCCCATAACAGATTTTAGCATTGCTACAGATAAAATTGCCAAAGGCGATTTTGATATAAGGATTGATGAAGATAGCCCCATTGAAGAGATTAGGGATTTGGCTAAGAATTTTAATATAATGGCCCAGGAACTATCAGGTATTGAAACTTTAAAAAATGACTTTATTACCAATGTGTCTCATGAATTTAAAACACCTATTGCAGCTATTGAGGGTTATGCAACACTTTTACAGGGCGATATATCAAACCCTGAATATGCTGATTATACACAAATGATTATACAGAGTGCCAGACAATTAAATAGTCTGTCTAACAATATTCTTAGTCTTTCCAAATTGGAAAACCAAGAAATTATATTGGAAAAAGTCTCCTATCGCCTTGATGAGCAAATTAGAAGTGCTGTTCTAATGCTAGAACCTGAATGGAGCCCAAAAAATCTTGATTTACAAATTGATTTGATTAATGCAGAGTATGTTGGTAATGAAAGTTTTTTAATGCAGGTTTGGTTAAACTTAATTTCTAATGCTATCAAATTCACTCCTGAAAATGGATATATTCAAATTAGATTAATCAAGGAGGATTATTCCCTAATATTCACAATTACTGATAACGGCATAGGGATTAATAAAACAAATATTAATCACATATTTGATAAGTTTTATCAAGGGGATATCACTAGAAAAACTGTAGGTAATGGTTTGGGTCTAGCCTTAGCAAAACGCATTATTGATTTATCTAACGGTTCTATTTCTGTAAAAAGTGTAATTGAGAAGGGAACCACTTTTACAGTTAGATTGCCTGTTGCCCTTTGATCGGAAATACTAATATGCATTTTCATTTTAATATATCTTTATTAATTAATACTATTAATTAC
>JBBAEY010000067.1:0-12556 GCA_041655755.1 Tissierellaceae bacterium | reverse complement strand
AGCCCCTATATCACTCTACATCTGGAGGGTGGACAGAGGATGCCAGAGAGGTGTTTGCCCTAAGCCTTCCATATTTAAAATCTGTACCCAGCCCCAATGAAGAGGAAGCACCCAGATTTAAAAGTATACTGACCATGGCAATAGACGATTTCATAGCAAAGATAAAATCGGCCTACCCAAAGGTAAATATAAGCAGGGAAAATATCCATGAAAAAATAAAACTAATAGACAAGACAATGACAGGCAGGGTAAAGAAGGTTTCCATAGATGGAATAGTAGTGGAAGGCAGGGACCTAAGGGACCTGTTCGATTTAGATTCTACCAGCTTTATCATCACCCTAGATACAAGCCTAAACATAATTGAAATTGAAACCCGTGGCTATGGCCACGGCGTGGGAATGAGCCAGTGGGGGGCCAATGGCATGGCCAAGAATGGAAGCGATTATGAGGAGATATTGAGACACTACTATACAGGTGTAGAGGTAAAGGAGATAGGCAACTAGGACCTGGACATTTTACATAAGAGGCTAAAAAATACATATAAAAAATTACCATAAGTCGTAATTTTCTTGTATGTATTTTTTTTATGTGGAAATACTAGGTAATGGAGGTGGATAAATGAAAGATAAATTAGGAAGGTTAATGGAAAGGAATGGATTTATTATACTCTTATTCGCCCTGGTCTGTTTAATAGCAGGAGGGACCCTGTATTTATCCATGAAAAATATAAACGAGGGCTATAAGGTGGGAAACGAAGACTTCATTATCCTGAAGGATTTGGGCAATGAGGCAGAGCCCGTAGAATTAGATATGGCAGATGCGGATGATATAGGGGAAGTCCAGGAATTGGAGGATATGGAACTAGGCTATGGAGGGGAGGAAGAACTAGAAGAAGCCATAGAGACCAGTTTGGAGGACCAGGAGGAGTTGGAGGAAGAGCTGGAATTTGAGGACGACATAGAGGACTTAGAGGAAAGGGATACCAACCTAGTTTATTCAAAGAAGGAGGGAATTATATTACCAGTAGAAGGCCCCATAATTACAGAATATACGTCGGATAGCTTGATATATTCTGATACCTTGGAGGCCTGGGTAGGCCACGGTGCCATAGATATAGCTGCTGCCGAGGGCAGCCCTGTTCTTGCAGCCGCAGATGGAATAGTAAAAAAGGTATATGAAGACGAATTATGGGGGATAGTAATAGTAGTGGATCATGGCGATGAATTGGAGACGAGGTATTCAAACTTATCTACTAAGGAGATGGTTGAGGAGGGAATAAGTGTAAGACAGGGAGATCACATATCTAAAGTAGGGAAATCTGCAAGAATTGAAATGTTAATGGAAGCACATCTACACTTCGAAGCTATAAAAAATGGAAAAATAATAGATCCACGTTCTATTATCAGATAAAAAGGCATAAATATTAAATGAAATACCCAAAAAGTCAAGGGGGGTTAATCAATTGAAAGATTATATAGAGGAGAGAGCCTTAGAAATTGCAAAATACATAGTAAGTGAGAGAGCTACAGTGAGGCAGGCAGCAGGAGTTTTTGGCGTGAGCAAATCAACGGTGCACAAGGACGTGACGGAGCGACTACCTAAGATAAACCCTCTTGTTGCAAACAAGGTAAGAGTAATTCTAGAAACCAATAAGGCAGAGAGACATATTAGAGGCGGAGAGGCAACAAAGTTAAAATATACAGCCTCTAGTGAATAAAAAAGTCCTAAACAAGGGACTTTTTATTTTTGTCAAAAAGATAAAAATATTTCCAAAAAAAAGAAGGACTTTTGCTATTTATGTAGAATATAGTATGGGATAAGGAAAAATAAGGAGGAAGACTTCTATGTGTGGATTGAGAGCTGACATTGGTGTAGATTTAGGAACTGCTAGTGTATTGGTCTATGTAAAGGGGAAGGGAATAGTTTTAAAGGAGCCGTCTGTAGTTGCCATCGATAGAAATACGGATAAATTCCTAGCAGTAGGTGAAGAAGCTAGGAAGATGTTGGGTAGAACACCTGGAAATATTATAGCCCTTAGACCTATGAAGGATGGAGTAATATCGGATTATGATATAACTGAAAGAATGCTTAGGTATTTTATAAAAAAATCTGTAGGCAGGTCCATCTTCAAGCCTAGGGTAATAGTTTGTGTGCCCTCGGGAGTAACAGAGGTAGAAAAAAGAGCAGTAATAGAAGCCAGCAATCAAGCAGGAGCCATAAAGACTTATTTGATAGAAGAACCAATTGCCGCTGCCATAGGCTCGGGAATAGATATAACAGAGCCCAGCGGCAATATGATAGTGGATATTGGGGGAGGGACTACGGATGTAGCAGTTATATCCCTGGGAGGCATTGTAGTCAGCAGGTCTATCAAGGTAGCAGGGGACGAATGCGACGAGGCAATATCCAGATATATAAGGAAGAAATTTAATATGATGATAGGTGAGAGATCCGCTGAGGACCTAAAAATCAGCATAGGCTCTGCATTCCAAAGGGAGGCTGAGGAATTTAAGGAGGTAAGGGGAAGGAATTTACTGACAGGTTTACCCCTTACAGCCAATGTATCTTCAGGCGATATGATAGAGGCCCTAAAGGATCCAGTTCAGGAGATAATAGAGACAGTCCACGTGGTATTGGAAAAAACTCCACCTGAACTAGCCGCAGATATAAGCAACAAAGGCATTATCCTAACAGGGGGAGGGGCACTTCTCTACGGTTTGGACAAGCTAATCACGGAAAAGACTGGAATACCAGTTAAGATAGCCAACGAACCCATATCCTGTGTTGCTAGGGGAACAGGCAAGGCCCTGGACTGGGTTCATATATTTGAAAGCGATATAGTTGAAAAAAGTGGAGTAAGAAAATATAGGGGCTAAAGTTTAAATAAATTCAGTCGATAATATAAGAGATATGAATAGTAGGATGTGATATTTATGAATAGAGGCCTATATATTGGAGCAACATCCCTATTGGCCAACCAAAAGAAATTGGATGTCCTGTCCAATAATCTAGCCAATATAAATACATCGGGCTACAAGAGGGATATTTCCCTGACGGAATCCTTTCCAGAGAAATTATTGATAAAAATGAATAGGGTTCCTGAAATGAGGAATATGTCCAGGCGAGATATTTACCCTGTCGAGAACGACCAGGGAATTTATAGTGCTAGGACCCAAGATGGATATTTTATTGTGGAGACTCCCACTGGGAAATCCTATGTAAAGGAAATTAAATTTGTAGTAGATGAGGAGGGCTATTTAAAGACCTCCTATAAGAATTTGGACGATGAAAATAAGACAGACCACGAAAATTACATAATAGATGCGGCGGGAAATAGGATTCAGGCCGGGGAAGACATGCAAACACTCCTGCAATCTGTAGTCCACTATCCAGCACCCTATGTAATCGGCACCATGAGTGGCGGGGTTAAGTTTCAAAAATTGTTTATAGACTTTAGCCCTGGCAATATAATAGATACTGGCGGCAAATTGGATTTGGCCCTGAAATCCAGTGGTTTTTTCAAGCTTCAAGGAGAAAATGGGGAAACCTTCTACACTAGAGGGGCTTCCTTTAGCCTTACAGAAGGCTACCTGACCGACTTAGACGGCAGGAGGGTCTTGGGGCAAGAAGGAGCAATTTATTTGGGTCAAGGAGATATTGACATATCGACAAATGGGGAAATAAGGGTAGATGATGTATATATAGACACCCTGGACCTAGTAAACATAAACAATACAGAAGACCTTAGGAAGATGGGAGACAATTTATTTTACCCAGTTGAAAATGGAGATATAGAGGAATTTCCCTATGAGGGAGAGGTCCTGCAAGGACATTTGGAGACCTCCAATATGAATCCCCTATCGGGAATGGTGGAGATGGTCAATCTCCTAAGGGAATTTGAAGCCAATCAAAAAGTAATCAGGATGCAGGATGAAATGCTAGAAAAAGCCGCTACTGAAATAGGTAGGGTATAGGAGGTAGATTATGAGATCTTTGTGGACAGCAGCAACTGGAATGAAGGCACAGCAGTTTAATATAGACACCATATCCAACAACTTAGCCAATGTAAATACCACTAGTTACAAGGTTCAAAGGGCAGAGTTTAAGGATTTATTTTACCAAAATATCAAGAGGTCCAATGTCACCGATGATGGAGGCAGACCAGTGAATTTAGAAGTAGGACATGGGGTCATGCCCATAGCCACCAAAAGGGACTTTAGGACCAGCAGTTTTATGGACACCCAGGGAACCTTTGATTTTGCCCTCAATGGAGAGGGTTTCTTCGCAGTTCTTATGCCCAATGATGAGCTTAGATATACGAGAGATGGAAGCTTTAAGCTCAGCATAGACGGAGATGAGGCAGCCTTGGTTACCTCTGACGGATACTTTATCCTCAGCGAAGACGACGATTTAATTATAATAGAAGAAGGCGTCAGAGATATTACGGTGGACGAGCTGGGATATATATACGGTAGAGATGAGGACGATGAGTTGGTAGAGATAGGCAGGTTTATGTTGGTGAATTTCATGAACCCTGAGGGCCTAGAGTCAAAGGGGCAAAACCTATATAGGGCTACAGAAGCCTCAGGAGAGGAAATATTCTTGGAGGCAGAGGAAATGAGCACCCAGGTAGTCCAGGGATATTTGGAGGCCTCCAATGTTCAGGTAGTCGATGAGATGGTAAAGATGATAACAGCCCAAAGAGCCTATGAAATCAATTCAAAGACCATCACTACTTCTGATGAAATGATGCAGATAGCCAATAATTTAAAGAGATAAGCTGGTGATTTAAGTGGAAATATTGCCAAAGAACAATATAATAGACAATCAAAGAGATACTTCCATCCTCCAGAAGAAGATGGAAAACCTTAAGGATGAGGACGACAAGAAATTAATGGAGGTATGCAAGGAATTTGAAAGCGTCTTTATACATATGATGCTCAAGGAAATGAAAAAGACAGTACCAGATAACGGCATCATAGAGAAGTCCCAGGCTAGTTTAATCTTCGAGGATATGCACCTAGAGGAACTATCTAAGGAGATGGCCAAGGGAGACAGCGGCATGGGCATAGCAAAGGTGCTATATCAGCAATTTAAGGATGGTAGGGTAAAACTATAAAAAAATGTGATTTCACACTTGAAATCACATTTTTTATTTGTAAGGATACTCTATTACTACTGGAGTAGCTGCTTTATTTCATAGCTTATCCTATCCCCATTTACAAAGAATTCCACAAGAGGAATGTCATAGATGTCCTCGGAGTCTGCAAGAGCCCTTGTATTTACACCAATATACCTGATGCCGTCCTTGAGCACTATGGAATTGGCATTGCCCCCATGGACAAAGAATATATTTTTGCCACTTTTCCCAGCATTGGTCAAGTAATTATGGAGTAAATCTGCCTCCAATTGGTCCGTAAACCCGCCTGTACCAAATATGGGCTGAGGTGAGAAGAGTACGATATTTTTTTGCTCTTCATTTGCTAGGTCTAACTTCAATTTGTTCCACTGGTCAGGGTCAGTAGGTCTTAGGCCGCCTTTTTCAGTATTTAGGTAGATTAGGGTAACATTGCCTTCCTTCAATTTGTGGTAGCCATCTTCTGCTGGCCTAGCCATGACTTCAAAGGAATATCCTCCCTTTTCTAGGTCTGCCTTGACATTCTTGTAGTCCTTAAATTCACTGGGACTTGGTAAGGCAATATTTCCAAGACTGGGGGCATATAGGGCAGATAGGCCATCTATGACAATCTCCCCAGAATGTTTCTTCAGGCTGTCAGTCTCTACCACGTAGATGTCTTCAAGCTTTGCGGGATAGGCTAGACCGGCAGGTAGGGATAGGTTTAGGTACTTCCAGTCATCCCAATCGACCTTCCTTGCAAGGTCTAGCTTGTGGACGGTTCCATTGGCATCCTTGACTGTGGCCCTTAGCCAGCTTTCGCCCTTATCTCCCTTGACCCATAGGCCCAGTTCCTTAGGGGCTCTATCAATGCTTAGACCCATATTGTCGCCCTTTCCAAACCTTATATAGGCTGCCCTTGTATTTTCCCCTTGGGAAAAATCGTAGCTTAATGCAGCGGCCGCCCTTCCTTCCTTTGCCTCTGGTATCATATTTATCTCCCCCTTAACCTCAAGGGGATATAGGGCTAGGTTTAAGTTGTCTAGGCTTTCAAATCCCTCTAGCAACCTAGTCTCATTGCCTACATAGACTAGGATATTCCTTAGTCCGTCTCCAAAGCTTGCCGTCAAGGCACCGGCCTTGGCTTCCTGTCCACTGTGAAATAGGTTCCCATCTAGGTGGCCAACTTCATTTATTATATTGTATTTCATATCCTTGGCATATATCAGGGCCCTATTCCCTTCCTTGTCTAGACCGTAAAAGGAAGGCAGGGCTCTTTTGCTATTTACATCAATATTGAAACTAGTCAGGCTTGTGGAAATATCCTTTACACCATCTAGGACATTCAGGTCCAGATAGGCGGATTTATCTCCATAATTTGCAATTATCCTGACCTTCCCAGTCTCAAGAGCCTTAAAGCTCCCATCTATTATTTCTCCCTTGGAGCCTGTATATTCCAATTTGATTAGGGAATCGTCGACTTCTACTGGATTATAGTGTTTATCATAGGCTTTCAAGCTAATTTTTCTACTGCTACCTACAAACATATTTAGGTCATCGGTTGATATTTCGATAGAGTTTAATTCCGATACTGGAGCATTGGAAAATACTCCAACGCCATTGATAACCAACCTTTCCCCCCCATCAGAGGGCCTATTTACCAGTCTGGCTTTTTCCTCTCCAAGAGCCTTTAAGGCAAAGCTGGTGGAGCCGCCCCCATCTAAGTTTATAGCATCGTAGGCCCCAAATTCACTTAGTATGGCACCGAACATAGACTGACTCACTCCCTTATAGGAGCTATCTCTCCCATCTATGGTGGCTAGGATTAGTTCCTTTTTATCCTTGCTGATGCCAATAGCAGTCCTTGGGTGATTGCCCCTAGGATCTCCCGACGAATTTGGGTTCAGTGTTTGGTATTTCCCATCCTTTAGGATGACATTACCGCCACCTATGGAAAACTTAATGTCCTCTATATTTGGGTTGCTGGACACCTTTAGCTCTACTGGACTGCCAAAAAACAGATTTAGTAGTTTGTCGGCCCTATTTCCCTTTCCTATTAATACATAGCCGTCCTCTGGTATGGGATAGGGATCAAATCCTATCCTGACATTGACCACAGTATTGTCCTTTACAAATACCTCAATTAAGTCAGGATCGATTGTATTGCCAGGGGACATTTCTCCCCATCTCCTATCCAATAGGGTAATGGAATTAAGATTAGATGCTAAACTATTTACAGCATTAATATTTATTTTATCGCCAGTCTTTAAATTAGTTAAGCTTACCTCTCTCTGTAGACTATCCACAATGGCAGCCTGATTGAGTCCATCTATAATAAAACCCGGCAGTTTTTCCTGAATTCCATCATTTGGTGCTGTTACAAACTGCCCATTTTCAATTAATGACCCTATGGCACCTGAAAATTTCCCCGTGTAAAAGAAGTCGGCATTTATTCCTCCAATGGCATTGTTTTGCTCCACCAATTGACTAGTCCTAGTTCTCTTGCCAACGGATTCGGTGTTGTAGAGCCCCCTTACCTCTATATAGGGATTGGATAAATCTACCCTAAGAAGGTTGATATTCCACCATCCAGCACTGGTAAACCTCTTGATATTTTCATGTACAGTTCCAGGACCCATTGGAGTTTTTTCAACTGACTGGTATATGGTAGAGGGTTTGACGATAAGAGGCTCCTGGGCCAAGGCTGTAGTTCCCAAAGAAAGGACTAGTAGAAGGGCTAAAAAGGACAGTAAAAATTTTGTGATATTCTTTCTCATGCTATTTTCACCTCGCTGTTATTAAAATGAGTAAGTTGACGTCTAAGGGGTCCCCCCTTTCTATAAATTCTCATTTTAATTATATAATGTAAATATATCAATTGGGTTACAAACATATTACATGTTTTAGACAAAGATAATTGAGATTTTTGCAAAATACAGCAACCTTTAAAATATATTGATAAGTACGCATAAAAGGAGTATAATACAATTAAAGAGGTGGTGTTTTGAAGCGGAGAGAATATATAAGACTTCTTGAAAGCAACGGATGGAAACTAAAACGTGAAGGAGGAAATCATACGATTTATGAAAAGGATGGGGTAGTAGAGGAGGTTCCTAGGCATCGAGAAATAAACGAGAGGTTAGCAAGAAATAAAATTAAGGAATTAGGGTTAAAATAATAACCCTTAGTTTAGATGACTTTATAATAATAGATAATATATTTAGGGGGTTAAGGAAATGAAAATAGCCTATCCAGTGATAATTTATAAGAAAAATGAAAATGAGCAATATAATATAGTATATGTGCCAGATTTGGAAAAGACCACTCAAGGGAAAGATACAGTTGATTGTATCGAAATGGCTCGAGACTTAATAGGAATTACCTTAGTTGGCTTAAAAGAAGATGGCAAGACAATACCAGAACCGTTTACTAATACCAATCTTTACGCATTTAATGATGAAAGCCTTGAGGTTGAATTTAATACAATCGTAGATATTGATGTAGAATTGTATATAAGGAGATTAGAAAAAAGAGCAGTTAAGAAAAATTTAACAATACCATATTATTTAAATGAGGAGGCTATGAAAAGGGGGGTAAACTTTTCACAGTTACTACAGGAAGCCTTGGCAGATTATTTGGATTTATAAAGATAGTCAAATAGATCTATAATATCAAAAAAATGCCCATATCATTGAGATATGAGCATTTTAATGTCGAAAGTCGGGGTGAGAGGGGGTAGTGTGAAATAATACAAACATATCTTGAATACGTGTAACACGTATGGTATTCTGGATATAGTAGGAGGGATTATAATGTATAAAGATATATATATCTTTCCAGCTATAATAACTAAATTTGCAGATAATGATTATAATGTATCATTTCTAGATTTTGAAGAGATAATAACCTTTGGCGAGACATTAGAAGAGGCCTACACAATGGCGGAAGATGCATTAAAATTAACTTTATTTGATTTATATGAGGATGAAAAAGATATCATAGAAGCAACTGATATAGGGAATATAGAATTAGACGAACATCAAATAATAATACTGGTAAAAATTAATTTAAATCAAATTATAAAGGAATACGATAACAAGGCTGTAAAGAAAACATTGACTATACCAGCCTGGCTAAACAAGGAAGCCGAAAAATCTCATGTAAACTATTCGCAGCTGTTACAAGAGGCATTGGTAAATCATTTGAAATTACATCAATAATTTACTTAATTCTACTAGGCATAACAGTGGATACAAAATATTACCAAGACCATAAGTAATATTCTGTATCTTTTTTTACGGGGAGCCCATTAGATTGAAAAATAAAAAATGCCTATATCATTGAGATATGAACATTTCAATGTTGAAAGTTGGGGTGAGAGGAGGTAGTGTGAAATAATAGGCGTTAAATTCAACAAAGTTCCGTTTGTACATCACTGCACTTTATTAAATGATTGGACAAGTAATACTAGTATAAGTACATTAAGATGTTATAAGTATCACATGGGGTTTATTGTATTATCTGGTTAAGTAAAAGATGGGATAACTGACTTAAATACAATTATAAAAATTCGCCAATGGTATACAGATCAAGGTTTGCTATTCCAATAATATCTATGAAAGCTAATGATGGTAGTATTTTTACATTAATGTTAAGTACAATTGGCGATTTGGTTATATATAATGGGAGATTTTTTACTGGAATTTTTAGAATAAATAGCGTATTTATGACAGGTAATTAAAAGGTGTTATATGACATAAAAGAATAGATTTACAATAGCCTTAGTATTGCTTCCTTTGCAATTGCAAATACATTGGTTATATAGTATAAACTATGTAAAAGAATATAGGGGGTAATATCTTGAATGTAACAGAGGGTATAAGTAACTTAAATTTAATTTGTAATAGTATTGGATTCAACTCTATATTATTTAATGTAAAGCACAACGACCTAGACATTAGGATTATATATATAAAAGAAAATACAGTTTTATTA
Organism: Tissierellaceae bacterium; assembly: GCA_041655755.1. Lineage (GTDB taxonomy): Bacteria > Bacillota > Clostridia > Tissierellales > Tissierellaceae > JAAYFT01. Next base: position 2,445 of record JBBAEY010000067.1, on the reverse strand, counting down.
ATTGCTATAAGAGAAAAAAATGCAGCATGGTTTATTCCAGTTAGGGAAGATTGTATTATAGATACTTATATCCCTACTGATATGTTTTTAAAAATTATGGGTAGTTTAGATTATCGTAAAGATGATAAAAACAAGAAAACAACGTATTACTTTTTTAGCTCTATAAATAAAAGTATGAACACCTTAGCAAAAAATCAAGTTGAAAAAGTGAATAATATTAGCAAAGATGAGTTAGATAGTATCTTGAAGGCCACAAAAACGACTGACACAAAATATGATAAAGATAATGGAAATAAACCATACTTTGATACATGGGTAAGAAATAATTATAGGAATGTTAGTGAAGACAATCTAAGGAAAACAAGACGTGTTTTTGGAGAAAAAGTGGCGAAATTCTGCAGGGATGAAAACATAAGTTCGAGATGGTCGAGTAAACCTACGGAAAGTTCAAGTGAAATCTTTTATAGCTCGAAGATAGAAGAAGGTATTGGGTTTCCATAAAATTAAAAGAACCTACTTATTCTAGATTTCTTTTTAACGCAATTTAGTTTTATTTCTACAAAAGCAAATAACCCAATAATTTCGAGGTTGCTTACTGGGCATTAAAGTTTTCCAGACTTATTTTTGGTAGGGTTGATGAAATTATATTTTTATGTCCTGCACCTTCTAATATGATAATATATATGGGAGGAGGAATATAGTGAAAAACAAGGTTAAATCTTTAAGCCCGATTGTGGACCATAGAACAAAGGTGTTGATATTAGGTTCAATGCCTGGTAGGGAATCTTTGCAAAGACAAGAATATTATGCAAATTCAAGGAACAAAATGTGGGAGATTCTTTTTGCTATATTTGATGAAAGAGTTGAAGACTCTTATCAGAAAAAGATTGAATTTTTAAAAGATAAAGAAATAAGATTATGGGATGTTCTAAAAGAATGCGAAAGGGAAGGCAGTTTAGATAAGAATATAAAAGATGAGGTTCCTAATGATTTTAAATCTTTTCTTAGGGAACATCCTAATATAGAATTAATATTATTTAATGGGAAAAAGGCATTTGAGGATTTTAAAAAGATGATAGGGATTGATGTCCTAGGAGATATAGAATACAAAAGGATGGCATCTACGAGCCCAACATATGCGATTAAGATAGAATTAAAAATACAAGAATGGGGTATTATTAAAGAATTTATTTGAAAGGAACTTAGGTAGGTTTTTAAATATCAATTTTGGAGATGGGATATGGGCAATGAAGACAGAATACAAGAAATATTAGAAAGGGTAGTGAGAATTGAAATCAAAATAGAAGGTTATAACAGTCTCAAGGAAAGATTAGATAAGATATACGGAATTACATTAGGCAATAAAAAATATATACAGGAAATAAAAGATAGTCAAAAATGGCCATTATTAGGGTGCAGTATGTGTCTAGGACCATAGACAAGCACCATAAAGACCATATTGCTCAAATGAAAAAGTGAGGTCTTTAACCTATAAAAAAATTGGCATCTACATTTGACACCATGTCTACAATGACTTTAGTTAAGACTTGTCTAGGTTTGGCTTTGTTTGGATACCTAAGTGATGGAGCTACTTTATTAGGATATGAAGATGAATATATACAGCCTCCTTGCGATGTTCTTGAATAATCCAGGGCCTTTTTTATTTTTCAAAAGACTTGTTTTATAAGATACAAGTATTAGGGTGCCAATAAGCCTGTTTACTTAATAAATATTATTATCCTAGAACAATCGAAGATATTAAAAGAATGTAATAAGTGTCGACTTTTTTCACATTTCGTGCTCATAATAAACTATGAGATAGACCTCGCAGCGCCTCTTAATAATACGTACCATTGCGGGGTTGAACTTTTATGGGGTGATATTAATGGCTAAAGTGAAACCTGCTACTACGCCCGAAGAACAAGTCGAAATAACCATAAAATAAAAACAAATAATTACCTATGTAGTTGATATTATATATATAATGATGGTTCTAATTCAAGATGTAGATGAATGGGAAAATTATGTTATATATAATATAAACAAACTGTTTATTGAGTATTATGATTTTATTGATATAAAGTGCCTGGGGTTTCCTGAAGATTGGCATAGTTTATTAACTAAACGGGATGAAGTATTTGTGGAAGCTGGGACTACTTATTGATTATATATACCAGGATTAAATTCTTGGTCTTTTTATTTATCCAAAAAGCAGGATCTTATAATTCTATCTGATTTGAGAATTAGATTGACCTCTTGTGTTTATGGTAATATCTAAATACAACTTTTGGCAACCAAAAATACAATTTTCATATAGATAAATAAAAAAGTAATTGCCAGCTGTAGATGTCAATTAGTTTTTTACAGTTTCCGATAATTAACTTTTTACACTTTTATTAAAAAATAATAAGCTTCTTAACTTTCTTCAAAAATGCTTTGCCTATG
>JBBAEY010000066.1:0-12804 GCA_041655755.1 Tissierellaceae bacterium | reverse complement strand
CTGGGCAAGGATTGCCATAAAAAAGAAGCTAATTTCTTAGCTCCTATGGTTCCGCTTTATTTTAACTTTCTTGTATCCTAGTAAGGGAGATTACTCGTATATATATAGGTCTCCTTCTCCTATTCTCTCAGGGTCAATCAGGTCTTCCATGGATTTTGGTATGGTTGTAAGTTCACTTACTCCATCTGAGATATACCTTTTATGAGGGTTCTTGTCAAAATACTCCAGCCAATTATAGATACCTACCTTGTCCACTTTTGTCTCAGAAGCTCTGACCCTAGGCAGGGACAAGGGATTGAACTTGGATGTTATGGGGGAAGGTGCGGGATTCCAGCCTACATTTAGAATAGCTATGTTTCTATAGCTGATATCTCCATATGAACCTTGCCCTAGGTACTCTTCCAATTCCTTATTTTCAGGTCTTTCTCCATAGCATAGGGCGTATGTGTTCATCTCGTATCCTGGCAATATGTCACCTATAATCTCAACCTGCCTGCCTATTACTTCCTGTATTATTTCCTTATCATCTATCTTCTTTACGCTCCTATGGTCTATGGTGTGATTGCCTATGTCATAGCCATTTTCTACTAGGAAGTTTAATTTAAAGTCCAGGAACTCCCTTTGCCTAAAGGGGTTGTTCCCAAATACAAAAAATGTTGCCGTCGTCCCAAAGTCGGGATAATCCTCTTTAAATTCTTCCAATATCCCCAGGGCAGACCTAGGATCTATTACATGCTCTCCATTTTCATCCTCAATCATTCTAAAGTTGTTCTCATTGCCATCGTCAAATGTAAGGATGACTGGAGTCTTTCCTGCCTCTATATCCATATTGTTGTTTACATAGTCCTTGAGGCTAATGGCCCTATAGCCCTTCTCGTACAAGGTTTCCAAATCTTTTCTCAGATTTTCAGGGGTTCTGGTCCACTCTGCCTCTTCTTCACCGACATTATGATACATCAAAATCATAATGTCCCCAGCCTCATTTGGCTTCAAGGATAAATCTATTTCCGCCTTCAAGTCCCTTTCTACCGGCTCGCTTTCGGGTTCTTCTTGACCAGCATCTTCTATTTCCTTCTCCTCAATTTCCTGACTGGGCCTATTCGCCTGGATTGCCTCATCTTTATTGTATCCCTGACACCCAGCAGATATGGATAATAGCAAGGCCCATAGAATAATAATTAGCTTTACTTTGATTTTCATTTTCGTCTCTCCTATTATGAATATTCTAGGGTATCTACCAGCATGTAAAATACTATATTTTAACGCTCCCTAATTACATTATACTACAAAGACAGACAAAAAAAGTAAACTATTATTATTGCCAAATTTAGTTAATCTTATACATATGCATGCTCGGCAAAAGCTATAAGTTGTTTTTACATATCTTTTTAATATGCTATAATATATTATAAACACAGCTAGGAGGGAGAGAAATGTTTATTGAAAACACCGAAGAATTGGCACAAAACAAGTTGCTTTTGCTTTATATAATTGAATCTGAATCCTTTAACAATGCTGAATTGACTGAATTCCTTCTCAAAAAAAACTATATGGACTATTTTTCAATTCAACAATATTTGTCTGAATTAATCAATTCAAATTTCATAGAAAAAATCAATGCCGATGGGAATGAGATTTACTCCCTAATGGACAAGGGAGAGGCGGCATTGTCATATTTTAAGGAAAGAATTCCCCTTGATATCAAGGATGATTTAACAGGTGAATTTGACGACCTAAAGAAAAAGAAAAAATTCGACTCACAAATTGTATCCGAATGCTTCCCCAAGGAGAACGGTCAATTTGTAGTAAACTTAAAATTGGTGGAAAATGAAGAAACCCTATTTAGCCTATATTTTGATGTGACTACTAAGGAAGAGGCTGACCAAATATGTAATAGCTGGAAGACTAACACCGATGCAATTTATAAGGGAATAATTGATATTCTCATAAGCAATATGTAAATCCAATGGAAAACCTGTTCCATTGGATTTTTGTATTTTTTGCTCCTATTGACTTTTCAGTATCTTTCTAACCTGTCCTATTAAATACAGGGAGCCTCCAAACACTAACATATCCCCTTCCTTAGTCTTTTCTAGGCTGGCTCCAATCGCCCTTTGTAGGTCCTTTTCAACTGTCACAGACTTGTTGTATTTTGACACTTCCATAGCCAGGACCTCTGCCTCTAGCTTTCTACTCATATCTACCTCTGTGACTATGATTTCGTCCGCCAAGGGGGCTATTTCTTCAATCATATGTTCGACGTCCTTGTCCTTTAGTATGGCAATACATAGGATTAATCTGCGGTAATCAAACAGGCCTAGGGCCTTCTTTAACTGAATTGTTCCCTGCAAATTGTGGGCACCGTCCAATAGGATTGCGGGCTTTTCCCTAATGAGTTCGAGTCTGCCAGGCCATTTGCTTTCTTTTAATCCCCGTCTAATCATATTATCAGCTATCTGCAAACCATGTTTTTCCCTTAGGACTAAAACAGTGGTGAGTGCCAGAGCTGCATTATATATCTGATACTCTCCAATCATGGATATTTCAATGGCTTCCATAAAATTGCCCCCATAGCTAAAATCAAAGACACTTCCCCTACTTGAAATTTCTCTGATAACTAGGTTTTCCAGTGGGCATCTGTAGAATTCTGCATTTTTCTCTTTGGCCTCTCCTGCCAAAATATCCTCTACGCTCTTCTTTTGCGGATAGGATATTACCAGGGAATTGTCCTTGATAATGCCGGATTTCTCCAGGGCAATCTCTTCTATGCTAGTGCCCAATACATCTACATGGTCGTAGTCTATGGTGGTAAATACCGATGCAAGGGGCGACGATATAATATTTGTCGAGTCCTTCTTTCCTCCTAGGCCTACTTCTAAAATTAAGTAGTCAATTTCTTTTTCCTTAAAAAACATAAAGCCTAGGCTGGTTAAGATGTCAAAGGTCGTAGGAGTCCCCGTCTCTTCCTCCTTCATGACCTGGATTTTGTCCACTATCAAGGAAAATATTCTGGTAAAATCTTCATCTGAAATATCTACTCCATTTAATTTTATGGACTCATTTACCTTGTCCATATAGGGGGATGTAAACAATCCTACTCTGTATCCGCCATTTACTAGGATATTGTTTAAATAGCTGGAGGTGGAACCCTTGCCATTGGTTCCACCTATGTGAATAACTTTTAAATCCTTTTGAGGATTATCCAATAGATCCAAGAGCCTAGTTATGGATTCTAGGCCAAATCTAGACCCCAATTTATTTGTTTCTTTTATATAATCCAATGCGTCCTGATATTTCATTTTCCCACCACTATTTATTTAATTTTAAGCTTTCCAGTCTCTCTAGTACCTTTTCTAACATTTCCTCATATTTTTCTTTCTTTTCTTTTTCCTCTGCTACCACTTTTTCTGGGGCCTTTTTTATAAAGCCCTCATTGGAGAGTTTTCCATTTACCCTCTTTATCTCCCCTTCTAGCTTTTCTCTTTCCTTATCCAATCGTTCGATTTCTTTATTGAAGTCAATCAGGTCCTTCAAGGGTAGATATACCTCGCATTTGTCCAATACTACGGATATATTGTCATCTCCTAGCCCCACCTTATTCTCCCTCAATTCTATCTCTTCTGCTGAGGCTAGGTTGAGGAAGTATCTTTCCCCCTTGACTACAATTTCCCTTATCCTTTCATCTGCTGTCACGAATATTTGCTTGGATTTCTTGGAGGGTCCGATATTCATTTCTGCCCTGGCATTTCTTATGCTTTTGATGCCCGACTTGATAAACTCTATGGCCTCCTCTGAATCGGAAAAGTCCAGGTCATCCCTATATCCAGGCCAAGAACTTAAAATAAGTGGGCTGTCATTGCCTGGTAGGTGCTGCCATATTTCCTCTGTGATAAAGGGCATAAAGGGATGAAGTAGTTTCAGTGTGTCCTTTAGCACATATAAGAGGACCTTTTCTGCTGTTTCCTTGCTCTCCTTCTTATCCCCGTAGAGCCTCGACTTGACCATTTCTATATACCAGTCACAGTATTCATCCCAGATAAAGTCATATATCCTGCCTGCTGCCAGACCTATTTCATATTTATCTAGGTTTTCTGTAGACTCTTTTATGAGAGTATTTAGCCTGGACAGTATCCACTTATCTTCTTCTTCCAAGCCCTCTAGCTTAAATTCACCTTCCTCAATACCTTCCTCCAAATTCATAAGGACAAACCTTGAGGCATTCCACAGCTTATTGGCGAAGTTCCTATTGGCTTCCACCCTTTCCATATAAAACCTCATGTCGTTTCCTGGAGTATTTCCAGTGACTAGGGTAAATCTCAGGGCGTCAGCACCGTATTCGTCTATTATTTCCAATGGGTCTATGCCATTGCCCAGGGATTTGCTCATCTTCCTGCCCTGGGAATCCCTTACAAGCCCCGTCAAAAATACATCTTTAAAGGGCAATTCACCCATTTGCTCAATACTTGAAAATACCATCCTGATTACCCAGAAGAATATAATGTCATAGCCTGTAACTAAAACATCCGTTGGGAAAAAGTATTCCAGGTCCTCAGTCTTTTCAGGCCAGCCAAGGGTTGAAAAAGGCCATAGGGCAGATGAAAACCAGGTGTCCAAGGTATCATTGTCTTGGTGGAGTTTTTGACTATTGCACTTGCTGCACTTATGGGGTTTGGTTTTTGAAACCATTATTTCTCCGCAATCCTCACAATAGTATACTGGCAACCTGTGTCCCCACCATAGCTGTCTAGAAATACACCAGTCCCTGATATTCTCTAACCAATTTACATATACCTTGCCAAATCTTTCCGGTATAAAATTGAGTTCTCCCTTCCTATAGGCCTCTAAGGCGGGTTTAGCTAAGGGCTCCATCTTTACAAACCACTGCTTTGATATGAGGGGCTCTACTACTGTGCCACATCTCTCACAGTGGCCAACTGCATTTTGGTGCTCCTTAGCCTCAACTAGATAGCCCTCCTTATCCAAGTCTTCAACTATCCTTTTCCTTGCCTCATACCTCTCTAATCCTTCATAGATGCCCCCTTGGGGGCTTATAGTTCCGTTTTCATTCATTATAATGCACTGTCCTAGCCCATGCCTTTCCCCTACTTCAAAGTCATTTGGATCATGGGAGGGGGTTATCTTGACTGCTCCTGTCCCAAATTCCATCTCTACGTAGTTATCTGCAACTATGGGTATCTCCCTATTCATCAGGGGCAGAATTGCAGTTTTCCCCACCATATCTGTATACCTTTGGTCCTCTGGGTGGACTGCTATGGCTAGGTCACCCAATATGGTTTCAGGTCTAGTTGTGGCTATGACTATATAGTCTTGGCTGTCCTTGATAGGATATCTCACGTGCCAAATATGGCCCTCTTGATCCTCGTGTTCTACCTCGGCATCGGATATGGCAGTCATACAGCTAGGGCACCAGTTTATTATCCTGTCGCCTCTGTAGACCAGGTCTTTTTCATAGAGCCTAATAAATACCTCTTCAACGGCATTGCTTAGCCCCTCATCTAGGGTAAATCTGTCCCTGGTCCAATCCGAGGATACACCCAGCTTTTTCAGTTGGTTCTTTATGGTATTTCCATATTTATGGGTCCATTCCCAGGCTTCTTCGATAAAGGCCTCTCGTCCAAGTCCTTCCTTGGTCTTGCCCTCTGCCTTTATTTTGTTTACAACCCTTGCCTCTGTAGAGATACTGGCATGGTCCGTGCCCGGCAACCAGAGTGCAGAATAGCCCTCCATCCTCTTCCACCTGATCAATATGTCCTGAATGGTATTGTTTAGTGCATGACCCATGTGCAAACTACCCGTGACATTTGGGGGCGGCATCATTATGGTGTAGGGCTTTTTATCCATATCCACATGAGCTACAAAGTGGCCATTATCATTCCAGTACTGGTAAAGCCTTTCCTCGAAATCCTTGGGGTTATAGGTCTTTGGTAAATTTTCCAGCATTATATCTCCTCCTCATGATTAATTTTCATATCACATATGCAACAATTAAAAAACCCTCCATCCTCATAATCTAAAGGACGAAGGGCAATTCGCGGTACCACCTTAATTCCATGGAAATCTCCATAGCTCTTAATTAAATATAAGGGCTAAACCCTCTAGGCCTACTGTTTTCAGCCTAAATGCTCAAAAGCGACCTTCGATAAATACTACTTTTAGGATTTCTCAGCCTAGAATCCCTTTTCTGTCAAGGCATTTATCTACTCTTCTTTATCATAGCAAGATTTGAATTTGATTACTATTATATGAATATTTTTATTGTTTGTCAACTATTTCATCCCCAATATGCTTTCCCATTTGGGCAAAAATTATATAATAGTTTACCAGGGCTACAATATTTAAAAATACCGTTAAAAAAAATAAAGGCGTAGATATAAAATCTGCCAGCCCAAATATTTTCGACAAGGCAGCTGCATAGAAGGACATAGTTGCAATCTTCCCATATTTATTTGATGGTAAGACCTGCTTTCCCTTAAATAAGTATAGAACAGAGCCACCCAATATCATAATAAATTCTTTTATTCCAATGGCTGTCAATATCCAAAATGGAATTATACCCTTGCTGATAAAACTAATGAGAATAGTAAAGGTCATTAATTTATCTGCAACGGGATCTAAAATTACTCCTAGCTTTGTAGTCATCTTGTATTTTCTGGCAATATATCCGTCTAAGACATCGGATATTCCAGCCAAGATGAAGACAAGGCCTGCCAATAAAAAATTGTTGCTTAAATCCGAATAAAAAAAGTGCAAGTAGACTGGTATAAGTAATATTCTCAATATAGTTAGTATATTTGGTATACTCATATTATTCCTCCCTTAGACTAGTCTAAACCTCTACTATATTATAGGATATTATATCATTAAATAGCACTTTCGTACACAATAAAATCTAGGCCAAGGGCTGGTCCTCATTTACTAGGACCTTTTTTGCTACATAGATACTTCTGACTGTGACAGATGTAATGACCACAAGGCCTCCCAATATGGCATATAGGCCTGGCCTTTCACCTGCAAATATAAATACCCATACGGGGTTTAAGAGGGGTTCCATTACTGTGACTAATATGGCCTCTAGGGCACTTATATGTCTCATAGAATTTATATAAAATATAAATGGAATACCAAGTTGTATAATGCCCATGAGACTTACAAGGGCCAAACTGTTAAAACTTGGCAGGTCGGTCAAAATAAAGGGTATGGATACGACAAATGCAATCAGGTTTCCAAATACTGTGATGCCAAAGGGTGAACTGTCCTGTTCCATCTTCAGGGCAATAGTAGTACCGGCTAGGGAAAATCCACAAAAAATGGCCAGCAAATTTCCTATTATATTCCCCGAGTCCAATTCATTTACAAAAAATAGTCCCATACCTAAGAAAACAAAAAGAATTGCCAGTAAATCATACCACCTAATCTTCTCCTTCAAAATCCAAAAACTTAAGATGGCGACGAAGATAGGAGATGTATATTGGAGTAGGATGGCATTTGCAGAAGTAGTAAATTTGTTTGCTATTACAAAACTAAGTACAGTTGCAGCATAGGAAATAGACCCCAGAATTTGGGGCTTTGACCTTGTTATAGTTGGCTTTTTCGAGTAGGCAATCAGTACCAGGGCAGCCAGTAGGCTCCTGACCCCTGCAAGGGCCACAGGATTCCAATCTATTAGCTTTACAAAGATTCCCCCTGTACTCCACAGTGTAGAAGCAAAAAGTGCTGCAAGTATGCTCTTATTCCTATTGCTCATGCTAGATTTCCCTATCATATATTCACCCCATTAAGATTTGTTTTGCATTGTATATATCATACAATATTTTGGGGATAAATAAAACTCCCCTTTTCTAATAGCCTATATGACTATCAGAAAAGGGGAAACTATTTTTTATATTTTTTATAGGATTTTTATTCCTATAGGATGGAAGACAGTACATGAACCTTAGATACAATGCCTTTTAAACTGTGTTCACTGTCTACCACTGCAATGGGAAAGGGTGTAGATATTGCCATATCTATAATATCTGTAAGCAGGGTATCGGGCCCTGTGGTATTGATATCCCTAATCAAAATGTCCTTGACCCCTAGGCCCTTTTTGCTGGCCTCTATGGCATCGTCAATCTTGATTACTCCCTCTAGCTTCATTTTTTCTCCTACTACATAGGCACTGCCCACCGCATTGTTTTTCATGGACTTAATGGCCATGCCTAGGCTGTCCCTTAGCCTTATGAGACTATTTGGAGTTATCATGACGTTTTTTACAGTGATTACCTGTGTCTTATCAGCACTGTCAATGAATTGTTTTACATAGTCATCTGCAGGATGTTCACTCATGATTTCAGGGGTATCAATCTGTATGACCTCGCCATCTCTCATTATGGCAACCCTGTCGCCTAATTTAAAGGCTTCATTGATATCATGGGTTATGAATACTATTGTCTTATTTAATTTCTTCTGTATGGTTAATAGCTCAAACTGCATATCTTTCCTGACTATGGGGTCAAGAGCTGAAAAGGGTTCGTCCATGAGAAGTATCTCCGGATCATTGGCTAGTGCCCTTGCTATTCCAACTCTTTGCTTCATTCCTCCCGATAGGCTCCTTATCTTTTCATTTTCATATCCTTCCAAGCCCACCATGGCTATCATTTCCCTTGCCTTCTCCCGTCTTTCCTTCTTGGGCATCTTCTTTACTTCCAGCCCATATTCAACATTTCCTAGAACTGTCCTATGGGACATGAGCCCAAATTGCTGAAATACCATGGAAATCTTATTTCTCCTAAATTCATTTAATTCTTCCTTGTTAAATTTACCTATATCCTTACCCTCGAAATATATATTGCCAGAGCTGGGCTTGTTCAACCTGTTAAAGCACCTGACTAGGGTGGATTTACCAGAGCCAGATAGGCCTATAACCACGAAGACCTCTCCTTTTTTAACATCAAAGGTCGTATCCCAAAGAGCCAAGGTTACCCTTGTCTTCTCGTATATTTCATCCTTTTTCAGTCCTGCTTCCTTGAGCTTAATGGCCCTGTTCTTGTCTGAACCGTAAAGCATGGATAGGTTTTTCACACTTAATATGCTATTCTCCACTTGATTCCACCTCACTGTGTTTCACTAATCCCTGGGTCAATCTATCCATTATAACTGCCATTATGACAATAGCGGTACCGGATATAATTCCTCGACCTATTTCTATTTTGTTTACCCCGTTGATGATTTCCATGCCAAGACCCCTGACTCCTATCATGGATGTGGTTACAACCATGGATATGGCCATCATCAGGGTCTGGTTGACACCTGTCATAATGGTAGGCATGGCCTGGGGTATCTGAACCTTGACCAAGGATTGTAACCAGGTCGATCCAAATGCAAGTGATGACTCCACTACTTCCTTGTCGATTTGCCTTATACCATGATTTGTCAGGCGGATTATTGGCACTATAGCATATATAGTGGTGGCAATAACCCCCGGTGCCTTACCCAGTCCAAAGAATAAGAGGGCAGGAATAAGGTAGACAAAGACAGGCATTGTCTGCATGGTATCCAGTATCGGCCTTACAATATCGTCAATTCTGTCGCTGGTGGATACTAGGATCCCTATGGGAAAACCAATTAGCAGGGAAATAATTACAGAAGCAATTATGATGGACAAGGTTTCATTCATCATATCCCAGTATCCCAAGGCTCCCACCAGTAGCAGCAAGCCTGCATATAGGAAGCCCTTGCTAATCTTCCCTACTAGTTTCCATCCAGCTATAAAAACCAATAATACTACTAGAAACCAAGGTACAAAGGTAATCACATCATATATTATATTTACAAAATTCCGCAGGGCCTTGGTGATTATGTTAAAAAAGAAGCTGTATTTGACACTAAAGGCCCTTACAGAATCGTCTATGGCCTTCAGGTCTATTGGAAACTTAAAGGGAAAATTATATATCCAATCCATATCACTTTACCTCCTAGCTAATCTAAAGCCTTTCTCATCTTGTCTGCATCTTCTGCACTCAACCACTTGTCTAATAATTCATCGTGTTCCCTTAAAAACCACTCTGCTGTTTCATAATAATCGGCATCATTTGACTGCATGAAGCCTAGGGCCTCCGAGGTCAATTCACTAGACGTTTCATATTTACTCAGGAAATCAACCATATCCTTGTTATCTTCATTTTCATAGAATTTGTTGCTCACTGCCACTGTAACATTCATGGCAGGTAACTCAGTTTCCCCTGCCTTAAAGGACTCATCATCCACATAGGCTTCGTCTTCCAATAGAACCATGTCATATAGACCCAATAGCCAGGTTGGTTCCCAATAATAGGCTACTATGGGCTCACCCTTGTCATATGCCGAAATAATAGCTGCTTGTAGGGCTGCATCTGAACCTGGACTAAAGTATACATAGTTTTCATCTAGTCCAAGGAACTTGTATTTTCTTTGAAGTATGGTGTCTACTTCCCATCCGGGAATAGCCCCATAAATCCTGCCCATTCCTGCTTCTTCATCGTCAGGAAATATATTTGCATAATCCTTTAAATCCTTGACAGATTTTAGCTTTGGTGCAGATGCTTCAATTCCTCTGTCGCTATCGCCTTCTATTACATATCTAGGTACATATAGTCCCTGATAATTATCTGCAAAGTTTACACTTAACTCCTGTAAATTCCCCGCATCTAGGTCGGGTTGATACTGAGGTATATTGTCAGTCCATTCTTCCATGTGTACATCTATCTCACCATTTATTAGTCCCTCGTGCATTACAGCAGTAGAACCCGGTATCTCCTCCCATGTATATCCAAAGACTTCCTCTGCTATTCTGCCTGCCACTGCATTGTGAAACATATTGCTCTCCCACTGGGCATTGGCGAATACGATTTTACCTCTTCCAGTCTCCTGTCCACCACTACATGCTGACAGGACCATTGACATTAACAATGTAAATGTCAAGAAAACAAGTACTAACTTACTTTTTTTACTACCCAAAATTACCATCATCTCCTATTTAATTATTGTTCCTTCTAAAAAAGCAACAACCTTATTCTACAATATAAGTTGTTGCTTGTCAAGTTTTTTGATGGAATTTTTAAATTCTATAGCACTCCAAAGCCGTAAAAATAGGGATTCCATAAGTAGCACTTATGGAATCCCTATTTTTCATTTAAAAAAGATTTCACTGCATTATATACATGTTCCTCGCCTATTACCAGCAGGACATCCCCCTGCAAAAATGTGGTATAGGGTCCTGGCGAAAGCATTACTGTACCTTCTCTTCTAATGCCAATAATCGTAGCACCAGTATGCTGCCAAAACTTAACATCTGATATGGACTGACCTATTAATTTGCACTTTAAGGGTATTTCTATTTCCATGGGTGTTATGGGATTTATATTACTTAGCTTGCTGGAGTAGTCAACTATCTTATTTATTGTCTTGACTATTTCTTTGTCTATTTCTATCTTCTTATCTATCAGGGAATTAAGGCTGGATTTATAGGTTGAAATACTGTCTATATTCCTAAATTTATTTATATAGTCAAAGGCATTGTCCTTGGATAAGACGTTAATTCCACTTCCCTTTGTAGATTGAACTACCTCTAAATCCTCCAATAACTTGATTGCCCTCCTAATGGTTTCAGGGGATACCCCGTATCTCCCTGCCAGGGTAGATCTACCATGTAGCCTTTCCCCTTCCTTAATATCTCCCTTGTAAATAGCATTGGCTATGTCCAAGGCAATCTTTTGATATCTTGGGTATGAGTAAACTTCCCTTTTCATAAGCCTCGCCCCCAACTAGTCCACATGCTCATTCCTCCAAAGCTCCTCGTACCTGATAGCATTTTCCTTTACTGTCTCTATGTCCTCGTCCGTCACTTGTCTTCTAACCTTTCCCGGGGAACCCATTACCAGGGAATTGTCGGGTATATTTGCTCCCTCTGTGATCAAGCTACCTGCGGCTATAATACAATTGTCCCCTATTACAGCATTATTCAATATTACGGCACCCATTCCTATGAGGCAATTATTCCCCACCTTGCAGCCATGTACTACTGCATTGTGGCCTACTGTGGTATAGTCCCCTATGATACATGGCAGGTTAGTATCTACATGTACTGTGGCATTGTCCTGGATATTGGTACAGTCTCCAATGCTAATATAGCTCATATCTCCCCTTGCTACAGCACCATACCAAAGGCTACTGCCTTTCCCAATAGTTACGTCTCCTACTACGTCTGCTGTTTGAGCAATAAATGTATCTTGATGTATCTTTGTTTCTTTTATTATATTATTTTTCTTATCTTTTAAATCCTTTATCATGCCCTTCCTCCTCCTAGATATTTCTGGACTCCTATACAGGCCAGGATATATCATAAAAGACAATTATCCTGACCTGCTAGATTTATACCTATTGTATCATAAAATTCCCTCTATGGCACTTTAGTCTTCCATAAAAAAATCCAGCGAGGCTGGATTTTAGTTTTATTATAAGCTTCCCTTAAGTCCTATTTCTTCGGCTACATTTCTCATGGCCTGAATTGTTTCCCTGATTACGTCGTCTCTCTCCATTTCCAGCATATCAATTCCCCTCTGAATAATGCTCCTATCTACACCTGCAGCGAATCCCTTATCCTTCCACTTTTTCTTTACTGACTTAGGCTCTAGGTCTAGGACTGATTTGCTCGGTCTCAGGAGTGCCACTGCTGTAATCAGCCCTGTCAGTTCATCAATGGCATAGAGTACCTTCTCCATCTTTTCTTGGGGTTCAATATCACAGCATATACCGTATCCATGGCTG
>JBBAEY010000065.1:0-13012 GCA_041655755.1 Tissierellaceae bacterium | reverse complement strand
TGGAATCCTACCTTCTTCATCTAGGTACATATATTTTAATATTGCCTTTTTATCCCTTGCAAGTTTCTGCCATGGAAGTATATTGCTATGGTGCTCTGATATGGCCAATAGGATTTCATCTTTTTCTTCAATAAATTCCATGCCATAGGAGTAGGCTATTAGGTTTAGGGATTCAGATGCATTTCTAGTAAATATTATTTCTTCTCTTGATTTGGCATTGATAAAGGATTTAACCTTTTCCTTGGCTAGGTCATATTCTTCTGTAGCCCTAATACTCAGTTGATGGGCTCCTCTATGTGGATTGCCATGGGAGGTCTCGTTGTATTTTTTGATGGCTTCTATGACCTGTGACGGCTTTTGTGTAGTGGCTCCATTATCCAAATAGATTAGGGGTTTGCCATTTATGTTTTGGTTTAAAATCGGAAAGTCCTTTTTCAAGTTTTCAGGGTTAAAACTAGGCATTGATAAGTCTCCTCTCTATCTCGCCATTTATTATAGACCGTAAATCACCATAGGCAATTTTCTCTATTATGGGTCTGAAGGAGGCCTCTATAATTAGTTTCTTTGCATCCCTTTGACTTAGACCCCTGCTCATTAAATAAAATAGCTTATTTTCGCTGATTTGTCCCGCACTGGCTGCATGCTCACCCTGCACATCATCTTCTTCAGACAAAAGGGCAGGGATAGAGTGAGATTTTACTGTAGGGTCTAGGAGGATTACATATTCCTCTTCAACTCCCGTGGAATGCCTTGCACCCCTTTTGAAATCTAGATTGCCCCTAAACACCTTTTTTGCCTTGTCCATAAGCACACCCCTGGTCTCGATATTGCTTATACTTCTGGGGCCCCTATGCACCATAGTGTATGACAAGTCCATTTTTCGGAGTCCATCTCCCAGATATATGGAGGATAGATCTGATTGACTGGCTTCTTCATTTAGATAACTTGTATAGTTCACACCGCTTATGTCACTGCCTAGTTCAACTGATATCCAATTTACCTTTCCATTTCCCTCTATAAAGGCATAATTTGTGTCAAAATTGCTTGATTTATCGTTCATTCTTTGGACCTTAATTATATTTACAGTGGAGTTTTCCTTGGCATATACCAGCAGCATTCCATTGTGGAAGGCCCTTATGCTCTCATCAGTGCTATAGTCAAAGATTACAGTGGCCTCGCTGCCAGCCTCAGCTACAATATAATTTTTATCTAAGACAGTAGGGTTTTTTTCATCCATAGCAAACTCAAGCCTAATGGGATCGTGAATCTTTACCTTACTTGGAAGGTATAGGGATATTCCACTATTTGAAAATTCCTGAACTAGGGATACAAATTCCCTGCCTATTCCATTCAAAGCTTTTTCATTAAAATAATGTTCATTTTCCACTCCAAGGCCCCCATTAGATTTAAGCAAGTTGACAGTTTCTGGGAAGTCCTCTGGTATCTGTAAATATTCCTTATGGTATTCCAAGATATTTGGAAACTCAAAATCCTTTAGGCCAATTCTTTTCCAACCTTTCATTTATATCCCCCCTTATCCAATGGTTCCTTCCAGTTCTATATTGATTAAGTTATTTAACTCAACGGCATATTCCAAGGGTAATTCCTTGGTTATTGGCTCTACAAAGCCTCTTACTATCATGGCCTTGGCCTCTTCTTCGCTGATGCCCCGACTCATGAGGTAGAAGATTGCCTCGTCGCTAATCCTGCCTATTTTGGCCTCGTGTCCAATATCTATATCGTCATTATTCAACTCTATAATCGGCAAGGTATCCGATTTGGACATATTATCCAACATCAGGGATTCGCATGATACAGAAGATTTACAACCGTAGGCACCTGGTGCAACCTTTAGGAGTCCCCGGTAAAAGGCATAGCCCCCATTTTTCGATATTGATTTAGAATTTACTGTTGATGTTGTATGGGGAGCTGCATGGACTACCTTTGTTCCAGTGTCTAAATGCTGGCCAGTGGAGGCAAATGTTATGCCTGTAAATTCGGATCTGGCACCTTCTCCCTGCAATATGCTCATGGGATACAGCATAGATACCTTGGATCCAAAGGAACCAGATACCCATTCTATGGTTCCATTTTTATCTACCAAGGCCCTCTTTGTATTGAGGTTATACATATTTCTTGACCAGTTTTCAATGGTGCTATATCTCAAGCTGGCATCTTCTTTTACAAATAGTTCCACACAACCGGCGTGGAGGTTGTTTACATTATAAACAGGTGCAGAGCAGCCTTCAATGAAGTGGAGTCTTGCCCCTTTTTCTACAATTATGAGGGTATGCTCAAACTGCCCTGCACCTGGAGCATTCAGTCGAAAATAAGATTGGAGCGGTATATCTACATTTACTCCTTCTGGTACATAAACAAAGGAACCTCCAGACCATACTGCACCATGTAGGGCTGCAAATTTGTGATCTGTCGGTGGCACCAATTTCATAAAATACTCTTTTAGTATGTCTTCGTATTCGACTAGGGCTGTTTCTATATCCGTATAGACAACTCCCTGATCTACTAGCTCCTTTTTTATATTATGATATACAACTTCAGAATCGTATTGGGCTCCTACGCCTGCTAGGGATTCTCTTTCAGCCTGGGGTATTCCCAGTCTTTCAAATGTATTTTTAATATCATCTGGTACGTCATCCCAGGAATGTTTCATGTCGGCATCGGGCCTTATATAGGCAATGATGTCGTCCATGTCTAGGTCACTTAGGTCCACACCCCAGGTTGGCATAGGTTTATTATTGTAAATTTCCAAGGACTTCAATCTAAAGTCTGTCATCCACTGGGGTTCATTCTTTTCCTTGGATATTTCTCTTATAATATCTGGAGTTAGGCCCCTGTCTGTCTTGAATCTATAATCAAATTTGTTTTTAATGTCGTAAACTTTTCTGCTGACGTCTTTGACGTAAGTTTTTTTTCTATCCATTCTCTCACCTCTCAATTAGAATACTTAGATCTTATATTTTCGTATCCCTGTTCATCGATTTCACTTGCCAGTTCTTTGCCGCCTGTCTTTACTATTTTCCCATCGATTAGAATATGGACAAAGTCAGGATCTAAATAATCCAACAGCTTGTTGTAGTGTGTTATGACCAGTATGGATTTCTTGTCGTCTTTTATCTTGTTGACTCCTTCAGCTACTATCCTGATAGCATCTACGTCAAGTCCTGAATCAGTTTCATCTAATATGGCCAGTTTGGGCTCTAAAACGGACATCTGCAATATTTCATTTTTTTTCTTTTCGCCGCCTGAAAAGCCAACATTCAAATACCTGCTGGCATATTCCTCTTTCATTTCCAATAATTCCATTTTTTCCTTCAAGGATTTTTTAAAGGATATAATACCCTGCATTTGGCCGGTGACAGAGGCTTTAGCTGTTCTCAAAAAATCTTCTACAGTTACACCTGAGATTTCTTCTGGGTACTGGAAGGATAAGAATAGACCTTTCTTAGCCCTCTCATCTGCCCTTAGTTCGTTTATTAGTTCATTATCAAATTCAATGGTACCATTTACAATGTGATAGCTTGGATGCCCCATAAGGGTGTAGGCTAGGGTAGATTTACCGCCTCCATTGGGTCCCATGATTACATGGACCTCCCCCTCCTTAATATTTAGATTGAGGCCCTTTAATATCTCCTTGTCCTCGATATTGACTTTTAGGTCCCTTATATTTAACAACATATTTTCCATCAAAATCCTCCTTGTATAAGTTATGCAATTATCTGGTAATTCCTGTGTTTTATGCTCATAAGTATTATAACAAATTAATCCCTAGGAGTCTACTAGGAATTAAAAATATTTGTGAATTCTTAGAGCCTGGTCAGCTAATGCCCACATAGTATTTGGCTGTCTTATCTTCTCTGGAGACAGTATAAAATATATCTGGATTTTTTTACCTTCAGGGATTATAATAGAAAAAGCAATTAAAATAAAGGGGGTAAATATGGCTTTTTCTTGGTATACATCTGCAATGTTTTCAATTGTCCTCTGGGGTATAACTGACCTATTTTACAAGAAGGGTACAGACCCCTCGGATAAGTATAGCCATCTCAAAATTGTCTTTACAGTTGGATTGGTAATGGGCATACAGGCCATATATCAATTAGTGAAAATGGGATGGGACTACAATCCAATTAATATAGTGAAGTATTTGCCTGTATCTTCTATGTATATACTATCTATGACCTTGGGCTATGTGGGCCTTAGATACTTGGAGCTTTCCATAAATTCACCTGTGAGCAATACCTCCGGTGCCATAGCTGGGATACTAGCCTTTATTGTCTTGGGCAAGACCATGGAATTTTGGCAGTTGATAGCGGTTACCATGATTACATTCGGACTAATTGCCATTGGAATCAACGAGAAGAACCTGGCCGAGGAGGAGAGGAAAAAGGAAAAGTTTGTGAAACACAAGTTAGGGGCTCTTGCTCTGATATTCCCAATCCTCTATGCAGTCGTGGATGCCCTAGGAACCTTTTTAGATGACGTGTATTTAAGTAAGCTGATGAGTCCAGAGGAGGCACTGGTTTCCTATGAATTGACATTTTTATTCTGCGGGATTTTGGCCATTATATATGTCGTCCTCATTAAAAAACAAGGGTTCAGGATATTTAAGGAGAGGGATAAGGTATTGGCTGCCCTATTTGAGACTGCTGGACAATTTTTTTATGTCTATGCTCTGGATACTAACTCAGTAGTGGTGGCACCGATGATAGCTAGCTACAGCATAGTTTCCGTTATCTTAGGCAGAATATTTCTAAAGGAGTATTTGTCTAAAAAGCAGTACCTCATCATAGCTATTGTGATGCTGGGGGTCATAATCCTCGGATTTTTTGAATAGCAAGAGGCTAGGGTTTCCTAGCCTTTATAAATCTCATTTCCATTGGAATTGCATAAGCACAGGAGATTGCATATTTTTTAACAAACTATTCGTAACAATCTGAAAATTATGACTAGACAAATTGGAGGTTTTATATTATGATAGTTATAATAATGATGTAAGACAGATTACTTCATTACAGTAATAAAGGAGGGAAAGGTTAATGGATAAGAGTCAAGGCAAAAGAGAAAATTGGGGCTCTAGATTTGGTTTCCTAATGGCTGCTGCAGGTTCTGCTGTAGGTTTAGGAAATATTTGGAGATTCCCCTACATGACTGGTAAAAATGGTGGTGGCGCATTTATTCTAATTTATGCAGTGTTTGCTTTAGTTATCGGTCTGAGTATCATGGTTGCTGAGTTTGCCATTGGTAGAAGAACTAATTTAGCTGCAGTTGGGGCCTATAAAAAGTACAGCAAAAACTGGACCTTTGCAGGTGTATTAGGAGTACTTAGTGCATTCTTCATTATGGGTTTTTACCCAGTAGTTGGTGGATGGTCACTAGCTTATGTATTTAAATCTGTAACTGGACTACTAGCAGATGCAGGCGCTATAGAGGGCGTATTTGGCGGATTCATCTCAGCTTCAGTAGAACCAATAGTATGGATGGCAATTTATCTATTTATTAATGTATTTATTGTAGCGAAAGGTGTAGCAGGCGGTATTGAAAAGGCAAGTACTATACTTATGCCTACCTTGTTTGTTCTATTTATTTTCATAGCTATTAGAAGTGTAACCCTTCCAGGAGCAGGGGCAGGTCTAGAATTTATATTCAAACCGGACTTTAGCGAGGTTACTGGTAGTACATTCTTAGCGGCCCTAGGTCAGGCCTTCTTCTCATTGAGTTTAGGTATGGGATGTATGATGACCTATGGTAGTTATCTAAACAAGGAAGAAAACCTTCCACATAATGCATTATTAGTTACATTGATGGATACTTCAGTTGCTCTATTGGCAGGTATTGCCATATTCCCAGCTCTATTTGCATTTGGCATGGAGCCAGCTCAAGGACCTGGGTTAGTATTCGTAGTTGTACCATCATTGTTTGCACAAATGGGAGCTTTAGGACCATTATTCTCAGTTGTATTCTTCGTCGCATTGACAGTTGCAGCTCTTACTTCATCAGTATCCTTACTAGAAGTTGTAGTTGCCTACCTAATGGACGAAAGGCAAATGCCTAGAAAGAAATCTGTTAGTATAGCTGGGAGCATCATGGTAGTTACAGGTATGCTATCTTCACTATCCATGGGTGC
Organism: Tissierellaceae bacterium; assembly: GCA_041655755.1. Lineage (GTDB taxonomy): Bacteria > Bacillota > Clostridia > Tissierellales > Tissierellaceae > JAAYFT01. The sequence goes on along the minus strand of JBBAEY010000065.1, from coordinate 6,867 downwards.
CCTATCTGGGGTTAGCCTATTCGGAGTAGGATTCTTCGATTTCTTCGACATATTGACAGATAAGATATTCCTAGCAATAGGCGGCTTATTATTGGCAGTATTCGTAGGATGGTTTGTTAAGAAGGAAGACCTGAAAGACGAACTTACAAACGGTGGAACAGTGAGCTTTGGACTATTTGAAGTATGGTATGGAGTAGTTAAGTACCTTATTCCAGTTGCCATAGCCATAGTAGCAGCAATGGGTATTATGGCCATTGAGCAGACTAGTCTGATGTTCTTCGGTGTAGGATTGATTATTCTACTCGCCGTCATATCGAAAAAGCTTTAAGAGACTATATGAAATCCCCCTAGCTGTCTAGGGGGGTTTTTTATGGGGACTTATCATTTAATATAGAGGGAAGGGTGAGACTATGAAAAGCTTGATTAAAAATATCAGACTGATAGGACCCAATGAAATACTTGAGGGATACAGTGTCCTAGTGGAAGGTGATAAGATAATTGGAATAGGCAGGGAAAGGGAGCTATTAAATAAGAAGGTGGATTATGTCATTGACGGCAGGGGAAAATTCTTGGCAGCTGGTCTTATAGATATACACAATCACGGCAATTCTGGTTACGATGTAATGGACGGAACAGAGGAGGCCCTAGACCGGATAGCAGGCTTCCATCTTAAAAATGGTGTTACATCACACTTGAGTACAGTAATGACCTCTGGAGGCATGTTCAGGGCCTTAGAGAATATAGGCCATTATAGGAACAAGGAAAATCTATCACAAAATCTTGGCGCCCATCTGGAGGGACCCTACTTCTCCTTAGAGAAAAAGGGCGCACAGGCTGCTGAATACATATCCATGCCTGACATAAAGGAAATGAAAAAGTTCATAAGCTCATCTAATGGAAGATTGAAAATGCTTTCCATAGCACCTGAAATACCAGGGGCCTTAGATATTATTTCATTCTTAAGATCTCAAGGTATCGTTGTTGCCCTGGGCCATACAAATGCAAGTTATTTAGAAAGTCAAAGGGGAATAGAATATGGGGCATCTGTAGCCACCCATCTATTTAACGGAATGAAAGATTTTAGACACAGGGAACCTGGGATAATTGGAGCTGCCCTATTAGATGACAGGATGTTCTGTGAGATTATCTACGACAGGGTTCATGTCCACGATGCCCTAGTTAAAATGACTCTTAAATTAAAGGGAAGAGATAGGATGGTACTAATATCAGATGCCATGATGGCAACGGGTTTAGAGGATGGAGAGTATGAGTTAGGCGGCCAAAGGGTAATTGTAGAAGATAGGATAGCTAGATTGGAAAGTGGAAATTTAGCTGGTTCAACCCTTAGCTTGAGGGAGGCAGTATATAATTTGATCAATTACTTGAATATACCTTTGGTAGATGCCATTAGAATGGCGAGTTTATCACCTGCTAAGGCTATCCAAATCCATAAAGACAAGGGTAGCATTGAAATAGGAAAAGATGCTGATATGATATTAATTGATAGGGATATAAATATATTTGGAGTCATGGTCATGGGTAAGTGGATTTCGTATGTTTAGTATTAGGGCAAATTAAAAGGCATTGAGACTAGTCTCAATGCCTAAAATAATACCTTTTTTTATTATTCAGCTACTTTTTTGGGCTCTCCTTGTTTAATGCCAAAGCCTGTAAATCCGTATATAATTGCGATTATTGGATTAATAATATTGAGGAATGCAAATGGTGCATAGGCCAGTGGTGAAACTAAAAGTGCAGAGTGCATAAAGGCCCCACATGTATTCCAAGGTATTAATGGTGAGGTAAGGGTACCAGCGTCCTCCAAGGTTCGAGACAAGAGTCTAGGTTCCAATCCTCTTTCATCGTAAATATCCTTATACATCCTTCCAGGAATAACTATAGCTAGATATTGGTCTGCTGCTAGAACATTTACTGCAATACTGGTTAGTATTGTTGCAGTAACTAGAGAACCAGTGCTATTTGCAAATTTAAGTATAGCATTTCCTATGGCTCCCAGCATACCTGTTTGTTCCATGATTCCACCAAATACCATTGCCAATAAGATCAGGGAAACTGTCCACATCATGGAATCCAATCCACCGCCACTCAATAGTTCATCTACCATTTCAATACCGGTGTCAGCGCCAAATCCATAGTGAGCAGCATCTATTATGTCTCCAAGTCCAGAGCCTTGGAATATGGCTGCAAACAATCCTCCCAAGACTGTTCCACTTATTAGGCCGGGTAGGGCTGGCATTTTAAGCACTACCAAGACAATAACTACAAGTGGAGGCAATAAAAGCCAAGGTGAAATATTAAAGCTTCCGGAAATTCCGCCTAATATTAGGTCAATATTGGCTGTATCCATGGCACTGCCAGAGTATTTTGCTCCGATAATTCCGTATAATACCAAGGAAATTAATAAACTAGGAACTGTTGTATAGAACATATAATTAATATGCTCAAATAGTGTTGAACCAGCCATAGCAGGGGCTAGGTTTGTAGTGTCAGATAAAGGAGACATCTTATCTCCAAAGTATGCTCCAGATACTACTGCACCGGCTACTATATAGTTGGGAATACCCAAACCTTGGCCAACGCCCATTAGCGCAACCCCTACAGTACCTGCCGTAGTCCATGAGCTACCAGTAGCTACTGAAACTATGGATGCGATGATGACCGTTGCAACTAAAAATATACCAGGCGACAAAATTTGAAGCCCATAGTAAATCATGGCGGGAACAGTACCACTCAATACCCAGGTACCAATTAATGTACCTATGGTCATTAAAATAAGTATTGCCTGCATTGACATCTGAATGGTATCAATAGCACCTTTTTCCACCTCATCCCAAGTATAGCCAAGTGAAAACATTGCCACCAAAGCTGCAGCAATAATAGCTATAATCAGAGGGATATGTGGGTCCGCGTCGAGAACTAATACAGCAACTGATAAGACTGCCATCAACACAATAATTGGTATAAAAGCGTGAGCTAATGTTGCTTGTTTCTTAGTCTTCATTTTAATCCTCCTTATAAAATTATACTATTAGTCTATTGCAATACTGCAATAGGCTAATGCTGTATTGAAAATATATATTCTATTTGATTTTACTACATATATTCAGAAAATTCAATGATAATATGACAAATGACCAAAAGTTAATAATTTACATATCCCAAAAAGTGATAAATTCACCATCTAGGCAATTTATAAATTACATAGATGGTGAACCTATCTTCTAGCTATTGTCCTAGGGTTAATCTAGTAGCCCTTATTGAGATCGATTACGTTGACCAGTTCCTCATTGTTTATATATTTTTTCATATTCTTATGTGCTATTTCAAATCTTCTTTGGTGGGTCATCTCCGAACCCCAGCAATTGTGTGGAGATACGATTACATTGTCCATTTCCCATAGGGGATTATCAACTGGAAGAGGCTCAATTTCAAAAACGTCTAGGGCAGCCTTTTTAATCTTTCCAGACCTTAGATACTCAATCATTACTTTTTCATCTATGATGCTTCCCCGAGCAATATTTATCAAATATACGCCGTCCTTCATACTCGACAAGACCTCTTCATCTACTAGATGGTGGGTTTGTTCAGTATAAGGTGCGGCTACGACAAGAAAATCGCACTTTGCAACAATTTCCTTGATTTTATCGATTGGATAGGTTTCATGAAAGTGATTTGCAGGCTTGCCTGTAGCACTAATCCCAAGAATTTTTACTCCAAAAGCATCTAGTCTTTTAGCTGCTTCCTGTGCAATATCACCAGTTCCTATAAAGCCTATGGTCTTTCCATGGAGTTCACGTAATGAATTATCCATTTCCCAAAGCCTTTCATTTTGTTTTTCGTAAAATTCCTTACTGTTGTTAATCATTTCCAGGGCCTTTAAAACAATCCATTCTGCAATAGGTATGCTGTAGCCACCCCTATTGTTGGTCAAAAGAATGTTTTTTTCTAAGATTTCCTCGGCAGGGGCATGGTTGACACCGGCACTCAACAATTGAATCCATTTTAGCTTTGGGAAATCAGCCAATTGCAATTTTTCGAATGGATTAAAGCAAACTAGGACCTCAGCATCCTTCATCTCCTCAGAAAGAGAAAAATCTTTCTCGTCCTCGAAGATTATTTCATAGCCTAAATCTCCTAAACTCTTGAACTCGTCTTCACTAAAACTCATGGTAAATAAAGCTTTCAAAGTAACTCCTCCTTTTAATAATATATACAGTAATAATCATACCCATTAATTAAGAAATTGCAAACATAAATCTACTAATCATTAATTTAACAAGCCCTTATAAGTGGTATAGTTTATCTTAAATTGCCAATAATAGATTAAGTGGTGTCAATTTCATATATTATATTTTTAGGAGGAAAAATGATAATAGGAATTCCCAAGGGATTATTGTACTATGATTACTATCCGTTTTTTGAGTCTTTTTTTCAGGGTCTGGGGGCTCATACCCTAAGATCAGAGGATACAAATAAGAATATATTAGACGAAGGTGTCAAACACTGTGTAGATGAGGCCTGTTTGCCTGTCAAGGTTTTTCACGGTCATGTAGCCTCCTTAAAGGATCAATGTGATCTAATCTTAATTCCAAGAATAATGCAAATAAATCAGAAGGAATATATCTGTCCAAAGTTTTGTGGTCTCCCTGAAATGGTAAAGAATTCGATAGAGGATTTGCCTGGCCTAATAGATCAACCAATTTATGCAAGTTCAAAAAAAAAATTATTTACTTGGGCTAGGGAAGCAGGCAGTATGCTAGGGGCTGATAGAAGACTCATTGAGAATTCCTTTACCAAGGCCTTGGATGTACAGGCTAGGCATAATCCTGGGATTAGGGACGAAAAATATAGGATTACCATAGCCCTAGGGGGACATCCCTACAATATCTACGATAGCTTTGTCAATATGAATATAGTGGCTAAATTAAATGCCATGGACGTGGGGGTAATTACTGAAGAATACATAGGTGAGGAAATAAAAAGTCAAGAGCTAAGGTCATTATATAAGAGGCCCTTTTGGACCTTTGCGAGAAACTCCTATGGTTTTCTATCCTATATTGCAAGGGAGAGAAGGGTAGATGGAATAATATATATTTCTTCCTTTGCCTGTGGTATAGATTCAGTGGTAATAGAGTTGGTTAAGGAGAGAGTGGCTAATATGCCCTTTATGGTACTAAAGCTCGACGAACATACGGGTGAGGCAGGGCTGGATACGAGGATAGAGGCATTTGTTGATATGATTTGGAGGAGATAAAATGAAGGTTACAGCCCCCCATTTTGGGAATGTACACTTGGCTGCCAAGGCCCTATTTGATGGTTTGGGTATAGAATATGTCATGCCACCCATGAATAATAAAATAGCACTTGAACTGGGATCCAAAAATTCACCGGAAGAAATGTGCCTGCCCTACAAGATTATGATGGGTAATTTTTTTCAGGCTATGGAACTTGGTGCTGACACAGCCATATTGCCTGGAAGTTGCGGTCCCTGCAGATTTGGGAAATATGCAGAATTACAGATGAACACATTTAAGAGTCTAGGCCGAGATTTAGATTTTGTGGTCATAGATTCTCCAGTAGAATTGGGGCTATCAGAACTATTCAACAGGATTAATAAAATATCATCCCATAGCAAGGAATCGAGGTATGGGCAGATAAAATCACTTCTAAAGGCTAAGAGGGTCATGAATTTAATAGATGAAATAGAATCTAGGGCCCATTTTCTCTCTGGATATGAGAAAAACAAGGGGGAGGCAAAAGACATCCTATCTAGGTGTAAGAATGACGCCCTTGAGGCCAGTTGTCCAGATCAAATGATCAGGGTAATGGACTACTATAGAAACAAACAAAAAAGCATTGAAGTTGATAGGGATAAAAGGCCAATTAAGATTGCAATCATAGGAGAAATTTACACCATAATAGAGCCTTTTTCAAATTTCAATCTGGAGGATAAATTGATGGACTATGGCGTGACATTTAGCAGAAAGCTAACCCCAAGTTGGTGGATGAAAGATTTGATGCTAAAACCCCTGGGATTAAACTCCTTGAAAATCAATCAAAAGGCCAAGGACTATCTGCCTCTTGGAGTGGGTGGCCATGGGAAAGAATGTGTAGGTGAAGCTGTTTTAGCTAGGGAAGAGGGCTATGATGGTGCAATACAAGTTTTCCCTCTGGGCTGTATGCCAGAGATTGTTTCTAAGTCAATCTTACCCACCATATCGGCTGACTTAGACTTTCCAATCATGTCCTTGGTGGTTGATGAGATGTCTGGGGAGGCAGGTTTCGTAACTAGAGTTGAAGCATTTATTGATTTACTGGAAAGGAGAAGGGCCAATGAATTACCTAGGGCTTGATGTTGGATCAGTGAGTACCAATATTGTGCTAATAGACGAAAATATGAAAGTAATAGAAAAAATCTATATTAGAACCAAGGGAAGCCCCATAGATGCAGTCCAAACAGGTTTTAGAAAGTTAAAGGAGAAGTATTCGGACATGGTCATTGATGGTGCAGGGACTACTGGCAGCGGAAGGTATATTGCTGCCACCCTAATAGGTGCAGATGCAGTAAAAAATGAAATTACCTCCCATGCCGTGGCGGCCCTTGAAATTGATAAAGATGTAAGGACAATCATAGAAATAGGTGGACAGGACTCTAAGATAATAGTACTGAGGAATGGGGTCGTGTCTGATTTTGCTATGAATACAGTATGTGCAGCTGGTACGGGTTCCTTTCTCGATAGGCAGGCAGAAAGACTGGAAATTCCCATTGAGGACTTTGGCAGCTATGCCCTGAAATCACAAGATAGTGTAAGGATAGCAGGTAGATGTGCAGTCTTTGCCGAGTCG